>NZ_JAFCTT010000003.1:0-282130 GCF_049896165.1 Brevundimonas sp. TWP3-1-2b1
AATCGCCGGTGCCGATGCTGAGGTAGGTGTCGAAGGTCGGGCTCCGCATCACGACCCGATACGCCGCCGCTTCGGTGGTCTGAACCGCATAGCAGTCAAAGAAGCTGTCATCTTCTAGCCTGGGGTCCGACGCGCTCAACTCTCCATGCCTTGTTTGGCCGATGACGAGGCTGGACCCCGCCGCCGCACCGGCGCGTCGGGTGGCCTGCGGAGAGAACCTGGTTGCAGGCACGGGCGCCGGGGTCGGCGACGCACGTTCGCTCAAAGCGATGACGGCTCCGCCTGCGGCCACCGGCCCGGTACCTTGGCTCGGACCGCCCGTGGTTCCGTCTGGGCGGACATGCGGCACGAACCCTGTCGCCTCCGGCTCCCAAGCCCCCGGCTCCCAGGCCGCTGTCTCGCCAGGGCCGAGGAGGCCAGACACCGTCAGCGCCAAACCCGCTAGTCCGCGTCGATCAACCATACGTTTTCCCCGCTCGCGTTGACGAGAGAAAGGCAAATGGCGCCGGCGGTCAAGGCGACGAATCCTGATGGCTCGCCGCTTCGGCGCTCCGTGATCGGCGCGGGTTAACGTGTTCACCCCTCGTCCGCCAACACAGGTCCATTTCGTCACGTCGTTCGATGACCAATGTCCGCTTCCGACCGAGGCCGTGGAAAAACGCGTTTTGAGATCGAGGGTCAGCGCGACGACGTGTTCGGCATCGAACGAGACAGAGGGCTGACCGCAGGAATGAGGCGCTGATTGAGCGGCGCGATCAGGCCCGGATGGCCTGCATCAGGGGGATGACCCCGAAGATCTTGATCATCCGCTTGATGTTGTAGGCCAGGACGTGAAGGCTCATCTCGGTTCGGACCTTTTCGAGGGTCCTGGTCAGGAAGTGAGTGGCTCCCATCCAGGCCTTGAGGGTGCCGAAGGGATGCTCGACGGTCTGTCGTCGGATTTTCATGGCGTCTGGCATGTGGTCGAGCCGCGCCTGCATCTTTTCAAGCACGGCCTCATGCTCCCAGCGCTTGATCCGTCGCAGCCTGGTCGGGGTGCATTGGGGTCTGAGCGCGCAGGTGTGGCAGGCGCTCAGGTGGCGATAGAAGTCGAAGTCCTCGGCGTGATCGGCGCGGCGGTTGGCCTTGGTCAGCCCGGCCCCGGCGGGGCAGGTGTAGTGGTCGCGCTCGGCGTCGTAGAGGAAGTCTTGCCGGGTGAAGAAACCGCGCTTTGTCCCGCTCGACGTCAGGGGGCGGGCACATGAGGCGCGATGCCTGTCCCTTCGCAAGACAGGACCTGATCGCCGCTGAAGTAGCCCCGGTCGGCCAGGGCGGTCAGCGCGTCCAGGCCGGTGGCCTGCCGGGCCTTGAGGGCCATGGGCGCCAGCTGGGTGCGATCATGACCCTGATTGGTCACCTCGTGGGCCACGATCAGGTGATGCTCGGCGTCCACCGCCGTCTGGACATTGTAGCCCACTACGCCGGTCCCTCGCCCGCTGGTGGCCATGGAGCGGGCGTCGGGATCGGTCAATGAGACCTGCTGGTCCGGCGCGTCCTGAACGGTCTGCTCCATCTCCCGCAGAGCCTGCATCTGCCGGCGCAGCCCGGCGATCTTGTCCTTGATGCGGGCGGTCCTGGCCTCGGCCACATCGCTCTCCTCGCGGTCGGCGCGGTCCAGTGCGGCCAGGTAGCGCACGATATTGGCGTCGACCTGCTCGATGCGCCTGGCCACCTTGGCCACGGTGAAGTTCTTGTCGCGGGTGTTGACCGCTTTAAACTTGCTGCCGTCGATGGCGATGACGGCGCGGGTGAACAGGTTCAGCTGACGGCATAACCCCACGAACTGCGCGCACACCGCCCGGATGGCCGGGCCGTTGTCGCGGCGGAAGTTGGCGATCGTCTTGAAGTCAGGCGCCAAGCGTCCCGTCAGCCACATCAGCTCGATATTGCGCTGGGCTTCGCGCTCGAGGCGGCGGCTGGACTGAACGCGATTGAGATAGCCGTAGAGATAGATCTTCAGCAGGCTCGAGGGGTGATACGCGGGTCGGCCGGTCGCCGCCGGCTTCACGCCGTCAAAGCCGAGCGCGCCCAGATCAAGCTCGTCGATGAACACCTCGACCACCCGAACCGGGTTGTCCTCGGTCACGTAGTCGTCCAGCGACTCCGGCAACAACAGCGACTGCCGCCGGTCTTCACCCTCGACGAAACGCCCCATGACCGGCCCTCCATTGACCAGCCGATTCTACCCAGAGAACGGCGTTTTTACACAGCCTGGACCCGAAACGGACTCTCGCGATAAGGGGTCGCCACCGTTTTGATGCGCCAGGCCGCGCCTCCAAGGCGGTCAGGTTTGTTGGGGGGCGAACGGCCTCTCGGACTTGGACGCTTTCGGGGCTGAGCGGTTCATCACACTTCGCACTGCGCCGGTTGCGAGGACCACGGCAGCGGTTAGACCGATGTCCGGGGCCAGCCGCCAAATGCCCAGGAGCGACAAGCCGGTGAAGTGTTGCAGAGCAAACACCGACAGCACGCCGGCAGCGATCCATGGCGCAGCGGCCAAGGCCATAGACGCCGTGCCGACGGATAGAGCGCGGTCGCGTTTGACCCAGCGTCTTGTCGTAAAGAATAGCGCCATCAGCGACCACGCGACGACCAACAGGAGCGCCATTCGCGCCCAGGGTTCGAGCGGTGTCGCGGGAGGCTGAGACGGCTGCCCTCGAACGTGTGCGATGAGCGCCTGACCAAGGTCGTCCACCGGGTCATCAACATTATGGCCGCCGAGATTAGTCAGAATGACGAAGGCGCGGTCGCGTGATGGCAACATAACCATGGTGGCGCGATAGCTACCGGTCGAGCCGCTATGCCACCAGATGCGCTCGCCCTGATCCATCGCCGTGCGCCAGCCTTGATGATACGCAACCGGGTCGTTGTCATTGAGGTTCAGGGAGGGCCACCCCTCGTCCTTGCCTGAACGGGTCTGCGCCAGAATGGCCGTCATGAACTTGCCGACGTCGGGGGCACTGGCCCGGATGAACCCCGCTGGTGCGAGATGACCAGGAACGGGCTCCTCGGCCCACGGCGTCACCAGCCCAAAGAACAGGCGGTGCCCGCATCGATCGGGCACTATGGCTGCGGTGGAAGACATGGCGAGTGGGTCGAAGACCTCACGGGCGACAACAGCCTCGAAAGCCGCTCCGGATCGCGACTCAATTTCTTGGCCCAAGACGACATAGTTGAGGTTGGAATAGGCGTAAGCGCCCGGACTTCCGACGGGCTGGAGGTTGCTGAAACCCGCGGTGTCCGGCGAGGGGATCGAGAACCCCTGTCTGCGGCTGAAACCGCTTGTCTGGTTCAGCAGTTGTCGCGCCGTAGTCGCAGCGGAGCCGCCGGACGACGGTTCCAACGTTCGCAAGGGTGCATCCAGGGTCAGACGGCCCTGCGAAGCAAGGCGGGTCGCCACGGCGGCGGTCACTGATTTGCTGAGGGATCCGATTAGGAAGGGCCGGTCGCTCGTGATCGGCGTGCCTCCAGGGCATACGCCGAAGGTGGCGACCTCGATGGGCCCAGAGCTGCTGACCAGTGCGACTACGCCGCCCGGGATGTGAGCGCTTTTGAAGGCGGCAGTCACCAGTGGACCAATGGGCTCGGCGCTGGCGGAAGTCGCAAACAAGCAAATAGAAGAGGCCAGCAGACCTCGGACGATCATTCGCACAAAAATCCCCCGCACATCGACCCCCGTGTTGGGAGGGACGATGACGTGGCGACAAAAAGCACACAAGATCGGAGGGGCGACAGCACGTTTTCATAAGCCGACTGTGGCCGGAACCGGCTAATCTCAAGATCTGATCGTGCCGGTGGCGTGATGTCCGCTCACCACCGATACTGTTGAAAAAGTCCGAGAGCCTGCCGTGATCGGCCTTTTTGGCCCGATCTGGCACCGCTGCGAAAAACTAAGCGATTGATTTCGTTGGCGCGAAATTTCGTGACCAGCACGCGGTTTGCGCGGTTTCCGCGGTCGCCCGACTTTTTCAACAGTATCCACCCCGAACCGACATCGGTCAGGTCTGCTCTCCGGAGGACGCGGAAAACGTCGGATTGCGGATCAGGCAGCTTGGCTTCGACCGATCCTTACACCCGGGTCACCCGGGCGAGGATCGTCAGGAGCCGTCATTTACCGGCAGCACTGCAAGCCGCTATGGTCCGGCCGACGAAATTGTTTGACTTCGTTTTTTTTCTGACTGCGCTGGCAACCCGTCGGCCTTGGGAGACTACACTAATGAAGACCAATCTTTTCGTGGCGGCTTCGGCCGTCGCTCTCATGTTCGGCACCAGCGCCATGGCGCAGGCCACGATGACCGTAACCAACGACGGCGAAGTGGCCATTGTTGGCCTGGCCATCTCAGGCGAGTCTTCCGATGATTTCGGTGACAACCTGCTCGACGAAGAAATCGCTCCGGGCGACGGCGTCGAAGTGACCTTTGAGGTCGGCGACGACTGCGTTCAGGACGTCCAGGCCACCTACGAGGATGGCGACACCGAAGAAGTCATGGGCGTTGACCTCTGCGAAGGCGGCGACTTCGACATCGAGGACGAAGACTAAAGCGAAGACGGCGACGAGGAACAGGAGCCAAATTCCTGCTCACGCCTGATGGTTCGGCGGCTCCTGGGAGGGAGCCGCCGTTTTCGTCGGTGGCTCAACTTCGGTCGACTGTGGTCGCCATAGGTCGATGCGACCAAAACTATCTATTGCGATTGCTCGCAGATGACCGCTTGCCACCCTCAACAGACCCTTGGAGTGTCCGGTTTGCGACGGTAACGGCAATGTTTGGTTTTGGCGCATTCGCGTCTCACAAGGCGTATTGTGGATAGCGGGGGGCCTCTGTCGTGGGAGGTGGCCATGGGCCAGCCCGATCTCTTTCGCATGCCTCGAAAACCCTGGAACGCTGGCCGCATGACTGGAGCGAAAGCTCCTCTCAAGCCGAAGCATATCTGGGCGATCCGCCAACACTTGAAGTCGCTCGGGTCAGTCCGGGATTTGGCGATGTTCAACACGGCGCTGGACGCAAAACTCAGGGGCTGCGACCTCGTCAAGCTGCGGCTCGCCGATGTCGCCCACGGCGGCGTTGTTCGTCAGCGCTCGACCATCGTTCAGCAGAAGACCGGGCGACCCGTTCCGTTCGAAATCACAGAGTCGGCGAGAGAAGCGCTGACGCAATGGCTCGACCTCCGTGGCCGACGGCCGGATGATTGGTTGTTCCCGAGCCGCAGCAATGCCGGCAGGCACATCGGAACGCGTCAGTACGCACGCATCGTCGACGGCTGGGTTCG
This sequence comes from Brevundimonas sp. TWP3-1-2b1, assembly GCF_049896165.1. NCBI lineage: Bacteria > Pseudomonadati > Pseudomonadota > Alphaproteobacteria > Caulobacterales > Caulobacteraceae > Brevundimonas > Brevundimonas sp. TWP3-1-2b1. The sequence goes on from NZ_JAFCTT010000003.1 coordinate 5,308, forward strand.
CATGATCGACCTCAACCCGAGTGCCTACGGCACACACAGTCTGAGACGAACCAAGGTGGCGTTGATCTACAAGAAGACAGGAAACCTCCGCGCCTGCCAGCTGCTCCTGGGTCACGGCAAGCTGGAAAGCACGGTCAGATACCTCGGTATCGAGGTCGACGACGCGCTCGAGATTTCCGAGCAGATCGATCTTTAGGCCACGGTGGGTCCGTCAGAAAGCGGACCCACCAAAGGTCTCCTTCGGGTGGGGAGCGGACCTTACCTCCTAGCCCGCAGTCGTTTGCGCCTCTGGCCGATTTAGGAGGCTGAGAGCCGCCGCAACGATCTGTGCGGGGAGGAAGGGCTTCGCGAGCAAAACGCTTTCGGGGACGCCCTTGGCGCGCCAGTCATCCATACTGTCCCCGGTGATATAAATGACCTGTATCTCCGGATGTAGTTCGCGCGCCCGGGCGGCCACTGCCCATCCTTCGGGATCAGCGCCTAACCTTATGTCGGTCACGAGTAGCTGATGTACCGCCTCCGACTCCAAGACAGACACCGCTTCAATTCCCGTATGGGTCACAGTAACTTGGAAGCCAATGTCAGCGAGCGCCGTCTCGATGGATAAGGCAATCAGAACCTCGTCCTCAGCGACAAGGGCGGAGACAAATTGCTCACTCAATGGACGACCCCCACCCGACCTCGAACTTTGTCCGGTAGCGCACCTAAATCGCTAAAGGCGTTATGGTTCCGGTTTCCTTGCACGCCAAACGACCCCGACCGTCGCTAAGGGTCGAGCCGACTTCGGAGGGGCGGCGAGTGGTACCTAGCGCACCCCCCAACGGCTTCGCTTGACGTAAGGTCAGCATTTTATACAATCGGGACTCTAGCCGCTCGGAGCTCGGGTCATGACCTACTTCTGCTTCATCGAGTCCGTCATCCTGTCGGTTCCTCACATGGAACCGCTCATGGCTGACGATCTGGACGCCGCCAAGACAGAGGCTGAGAGCCTGCTCGCCCAGCACACCAGCGGCTACGCCGCCCATGTCTTCGAGGACGAGGAGCGCGTGGCGACGATCAGGTCAGAAGGCAGGTCTAGGTCGGTTTATACTGCACGTCAGGTTTCGGCGACCTAGTCACCGTGCGCACCATCCCGGTACGGGCCTTCGAAACGTCCGCTTTGGGTCGGACCACGACATTGGCATCGGGCCCGAAACCGGACCTTGAACCCCAAGGGCCGACAGCAGACCTTCCGAACCGCCGTTAGGGGTGGAAACGCGACATTGTGCCAGGCTTCGTCAGAGCTTTGAACACGCTCCCGCTGAATAATCTTCCAGACCGTTCGGAACAAAAACAGGCCAGAATAGTTTGTGAATAGAGATTTCGAATAAACCGTTGATTTTTCTGTCTTGTTAATATTCGAAATCTCAGGGTCTTTGTTGGTGGTAGCTCGAGGTCCGTTCGCTAATTCGGACGAAATTTCCGGGAATTGTCCCGACCAGATCGATCATTCAAGCCTTTCCTACGTGCGTGCTCTCCGCTGCGTGAGAGCCGTTGCGCTCTGACACCGCGGCGGCACTTCGAGGTAGCTATGTTGAGATCGAGCCTGATAGCGGCTGCGCTGCTGGCCGTCAGCCAGAACGCTGCTGCCCAGGAGCCGCCCGGCGCGGGTACCCAGCTGCAGCAGATCCCGCCCGTCGCACTCCCCGGCCGAATGGCTCCGGATATTCGCATCGAGCGTCCGGAAGTCGCGTCGGATGCGGCGGCCGATGGGGTTCAAATCCGGGTCAATGCGCTGCGGATCACGGGTGCGACCCTGTTCTCCGAATCGGAGCTTGTCGCGACCACCGGCTTCGTGCCGGAAAGTGAATTGACCCTCTCCGAGCTGCGCAATGCCGCGGCGGCGATCACACGCTTCTACAACAGCCGTGGCTACCTTTTGGCCCAGGCCTATCTGCCGGCGCAGGACGTCCTTGAGGGGAGCGTGACCATCGCCGTGATCGAAGGCCGTTTTGGCGCGATCGAACTGCGTAACCAGACCCGACTGTCTGACGGCGTGGCCCGCCGGATCCTCGACGGTCTCGACCCGGCCGATCCGGTCGCCATCGCTCCGCTCGAGCGGAGGCTGCTGCTGCTTTCCGATATCCCGGGCGTCATTGTTCATTCGACCCTGTCTCCGAGTGCCGAGGTCGGCGCCTCGGACCTGAGCGTCGACCTCACGCCGGGGCCGCTGATCTCGGGCAGCCTCGAGGCCGACAACGCCGGCAACCGCTACACCGGCGCCTACCGGTTCGGCGGCTCCATCAACCTCAACAATCCGACCGGTCTGGGCGATCTGCTCAGCCTGCGTCTTCTAACCTCCACCGAGGGGCTCGCCTACGGCCGGGTCGCCTACCAGGCGCCGATCGGCCCCGTCACGCTCGGGGTCGCCTATACGCACCTGCAGTATGATCTGGGGCGCGAGTTCTCGGTCCTGGACGCCGGCGGCTCGGCCGACATCGTCAGCGTCTACGCCAGCTACCCGGTGATCCGCTCGCGCAACGCCAACCTCCATGTCTTCGCCAGTGCGGACGCCAAATTCCTCACCGATGAAATCGGCCTGGTCTCCCAGGTGTCCGACAAGGATATCCGTTCGCTGACCGCGGGCCTGCGTGGCGACTCCCACGATTCATTCGGCGGTGGCGGCTGGAACACCGGGTCTGTCTCGTTGACAAGCGGCGACCTCGACATCGAAAGCCCGCTTGAGCGCGCCGCCGATGCGATGAGCGCGCGCTCGCAGGGCGGGTTCGGCAAACTCCAGTACGCCGTCTCCCGACTGCAGTCCGTCAGCGGCCCGCTGTCGGTCTATGGCGCGCTGCGCGGACAGGTCGCCACCGCCAACCTCGACAGCTCCGAGAAAATGGAGCTTGGCGGCGCCTATGCAGTCCGCGCCTATCCCGAAGGCGAGGCTTATGGCGACGAGGGTTATGTCGCGACACTTGAGGCGCGCCTCGCGCTGGACCAGTGGACGGCGTCGCTGCCGGGACGGTTCCAGTTGATCGGCTTTGTCGATGCGGGCGAGATCGACTTCGCCCACGACCCCTGGTTCGCCGGCGCCAATCGCGCCCGACGTAGTGGCGCCGGCGTTGGACTGGTCTGGTCCGCCGCGGACGACCTCATTGTCAGGGTGACCTACGCCCACCGGCTTGGCGACCAGATCGCGACCTTGGGACCCGACGACGGCGGACGCGTCTGGTTCCAGATCGTCAAGCTGTTCTGATGCCCGCCCCGACCCACTCTTCCTCCACGCCCCTCCCGGCAAGGACGTTCTGATGACCAGACTCCATCAACCGAGCGCGAGCGACACGTGCGAGGCGGCGGCGCGCGGCCGGCCCGCTCGCAGGCGCGGCCTGTCAGCCTCAACATCCCTCGTCGGCTTCGCCGCCGCTGGACTGGCGGCGGCGCTTTCCTTCGGGTCGGCGGCCGAGGCTCAGACCCTTCCCACCGGCGGGACGGTCACGGGTGGTGGCGCGACCATTACAGCCGGGCCTGGCAACGTCACCATCAACCAGGCGACCCAGAACACGTCGATCAACTGGCAGATCTTCTCGATCGGTCGCGGCGGCAGCGTCGTCTTCGTGCAGCCCAATAGCCGGTCCGTCGCGCTCAACCGGGTCCTCGGACCTGACGCCTCGGCGATCTTCGGCAGCCTGACGTCCAACGGCCAGGTGTTCCTGATCAATCCCAACGGCGTCCTGTTCGGTCAGGGATCGCAGGTCAACGTCGGCGGGCTCGTGGCCTCCACCCTGAATATGACCGACGCGGACTTCATGGCCGGTGACTACAGGTTCTCGGGCTCCAGCGGCGGCTCCGTGGTGAACCAGGGCAGGGTCATCGCGGACGGGGGCTATGTCGCCCTGCTGGGGGCCAACGTCAGCAACGAGGGCCTGATCCAGGCCAACCTCGGCACCATCGCCCTTGTCTCGGGCGAAGCAGTAACCCTCGACGTGGCCGGCGACGGCCTGCTGAATGTGGTCGTCGACAGGGGCGCGGCCAACGCCCTGGTCCAGAACGGCGGCATGTTGCAGGCCGACGGCGGACGGGTACTGATGACCGCCCAGGGCGCGGGCGAGCTGCTCAGGACCGCGGTCAACAACACCGGCGTGATCCAGGCCCGCTCGATCGGCAATCGCCGAGGCACGATCGTCCTGCTGGGCGACATGCCGAGCGGCACGGTCAGTGTGCGCGGCGTCCTCGACGCCAGCGCGCCCGACGGGGGCGACGGCGGGTTCATCGACACTTCCGCCGGGACCGTGAACATCGCGTCCGGAGCTCGCATCACCACCGAAGCGCCACGGGGCATCACCGGCACCTGGCTGATCGATCCGGCGGACTTCACCATCGGCGCCGGCGGCAATATCTCCGGAGCGACCCTGTCCGCCCAGTTGGTGACCACCAATGTCGTGATCAGCACCATGACCGGGCCGGGCGCCAATCTCCCGGGCAATGGCGACATTCACGTCAATGACGCCATCAGCTGGACCGCGTCGTCCAGCCCGACGACCCTGACGCTCAACGCCAACCGCGACATCAACATCAACGCCGCGATCACCGCCACCAACGGCAATCTCGTGGCCTGTTGCGGTCGCGACATAAACGTCAATGCGCCGATCACCACGACGAACGGCAGCGTCCTGCTCAACGCCGGCCAGAATGTGAACGTCTTCCACGCCATCACCACGACGGACGGCAACATCGCCCTGTGCGCCGGGCACGACATTCGCATCGACGCGGCCGTCACCCTGACGCGGGGCAGCACCATTCCGGCCCAGAGCCTGGGCCTGCCCGTCGGCCTGACCCTCATCTCGGGCGCGGACGGCACGGGCCCCGGCGTCGCCGGCGGCACTATCATTTTCAGCCCGCTTGCGCCGCGCGTCACCGTCACCAACGCCCCGGCAACGATCAACTACAATCCCGTCTCCTATGCCCAGCCGGCCGACTACTCGAACCGTTTCACCCTGACCGAGGGCGCGACGCTGACCCAGCGCATGCTGTTGTTTCCCGATGGCAGCCGGGTCTTTGACGGGACGACGGAAACGACGCTCTCGGGTCTCAGGACCACGACGCTTTCGGGCCTGCCCGCCGGCGTGACCTTGGTCCGTGGCCCAGGCGCCCGCGCCACCTTCGATTCCGCGATCGTCGGCTCCGACGTTGGGATCACCTACAGTGGCTACACGCTCGCGGGCGCCAACGCCGACCAGTACGCCCTGGCCGGGTTCTGTTGCGGGGCCCCGACCTTCCGAACGCGCGGGACGATCACCCCTGCACCTACGCCCCCGCCTCCTCCTCCGCCGCCACCGCCACCGCCACCACCTCCTCCGCCGCCGCCACCGCCGCCACCGCCGCCGCCACCGCCGCCACCGCCGCCGCCACCGCCGCCACCGCCGCCGCCGCCACCGCCGCCGCCACCGCCGCCACCGCCGCCACCGCCGCCGCCGCCACCTCCGGTCACCCCGCCCGTGGTCAGCCGACCCCTGCTGCCATTTCCGACGGTGACCTATCCGACCGTGACGCCGACGCCGGATCTGGCGCTGGTGGTGGTCGATCGCGGCGTGCGGATGCCGGTCTATGAAGCGACCCCCGTGTCTCCGCCGGTCGTGGCCGAGACTCCGCTTCGGGTCGCCCCGGTCCCGGTCCCCGCGCCGCCGGTCCCGGTCTATCCCCGCAAACAGGATCGCCATTGATCATGGGGCTTCCGACGCGCGCGCCTGGGACGGCCATCGCCGTCACGACGCCCCACTGGCGGGAATCCGCTCCCCGGTTTCCGTGGACCAGGCGCGGCTTCGCGGCGGCGGGGCTGGCGCTCGGGCTCGGTTTCTCCCCGGCCTGCCTCGCCGCCGAGCGCGCCTATGCCACGGACGAGCCTGCCGCCGCTTCGTCCGCCGCCAGCCAGGTCAAGACCTGGGTCCTGGAGACGGCTGACAATCAGGGCCTGCCCTTCATGATCGTCGACAAGGTCAATGCGCAGGTCTTCGCGTTCGACCGCGAAGGGGTTCTGCTCGGGACCGCCCCGGTCCTGCTTGGCCTGTCGCCCGGCGACGTCTCGCCCCCCGGAATCGGCGACAGCCCTCTGTCCGGCATCGCCCCCGAGGATCGCATCACGCCGGCCGGCCGCTTCATCGCGTCGATGGGCGAGAATCTAGGCGGCAAGGGTATTCTATGGATCGATTATGACACCGCGCTTTCGCTGCATCCGGTGATCACGGCCCGGGCGTCCGACCGGCGTTTTCAACGCCTGGCCAGCGCCACCGCGCTCGACAACCGGATCTCGTACGGCTGCATCAACGTGCCGGTGACATTCTTTGAAAACGTCGTGGAGCCCGCTTTCGACGGCACCGTCGGGGTCGTCTACATCCTGCCGGAGACGCGATCGATCGAACACGTGTTCTTCACGGCGGCGACGGCGGCGGCGGACGCGAAATAGCGCCGTCGAGGCATCCCCGCGGCTTGGCGAAACGTGATCCTGTCGCTTGAAGTGGAGACAAGTTGCCGTTGGACTGCCAGTACCCCCAAGCCGCTTGGACGCGACGCCGGCGGAGCCAGAGGAAAACCAGCAGATGGCTCCATGTGACCGTGAGCGGCAAGAAACGTTGAACATCGAGCAGATCTGACGACGGCGGAATGCTTCAAGGCAGAGCTTGACCAGAAAGGAGACCTTCCCAACCGCCGCTTTGGGTCGACATGCGTCTTTGACATCAGGCCGAAAAACGGACGTTCGCCAACGCAGTCAACGTGACGGAGAAGACCGCGAAGCCCCCTCCAGCAGCCAGTGCGATTTAGCCGTCGTCACGACTTCGGGGTATTGGCCTTCCGCGCCGGTTTTGCCGCGACCTCAGCTTTCTTCGGCTGACGCCCGCCTACTCCCAAGCCCATCGACTTGGCCAACGCCGAGCGTTGCGCCGCATATTCGGGGCTCACCATGGGGAAGTCCTTCGGCAAGGAAAAATGCTCCCGATAGCTTTCCGGGGTGAAGCCTTGGAGCGAGAGATGTCGCTTCATCGACTTGAACTTCCGTCCGTCGATCAGGCTGACGACGCCATCCGGTTGGATGAGTTTCCGGATCGCGGCAGGCGTCAGTCGCGCCGGAGCGTCCGCTTCCTCTGGCTCTGGATCACCACCCAGGCAGTTGAGCGATCCATGCACCATGGTGACCAACCCGGGGAGTTCATCAGGGGTCACCCGGTTGTTGGCCACGAAGTTAGCTACGATGCCCGTGGTCATGGCCAGAAGCGCGGATTGATCGGTGTCGGCCATGCGTGCCTCCGGTTGGAAAGAATAGTCTTGATACGCCTGAATTCGTCCTGGCGACAAACGCTCAACCACCGCTCAGAACGGCGGGCCCATTGGGTGTCTGAGATGGTCGAGGGCCGACTGCGGCACCACGCCGATACGCCACCTTCAAGCCCTACCGCCGCCGTCGTTCGCAGGTATAGCGCAGGTCGGATTTATGGACGCGCCCACCGGAAGGCGCCGCAGCTCAGGAGAGTTGGAAACACCCCCTTCGGCCAGACTGGGAAGGGGGTGGGTCGGCCGACTTTCGAAGCCGCCGGCAGCCCTTCAAACCCATGCCAGCACTGGATTTGACCGGTCGGCTTGACTAGATTTCGTAATGCGGGGGTCAGGTGTTCGAGTCACCTAAGCGGCACCATTCTCTCGCTGTATCGCCGTTCGCCCAGTAGGGTTCGGCGCGAACAGCGGGGGGCTTGATCATGCGGTTTCACATCATCCTGACGGCGGCGCTCACGCTCGCCGTTCCGGTCTCGGCGCAGGAACACCCGCCCCATGCCCGGACCTGGACCTATGGCGGGCCGACCGGTCCCGAGCGCTGGTCCGAACTGGAGCCGGCCAACGCCGCATGCGCCGCGGGACAACAGGAAAGCCCCATTGATCTGAACGGGGCGATCACAGCCGATCTGGGCGTGCTGGACATCGACTGGTCGCCCATGCCCGCCGCCGCTCGCGATACCGGTCACGCGATCCAGCTGGACGCCCCCGAAGGGTCGACCATGGCGGTGGGCGGACAGACCTATCGCCTGTTACAATTCCATGTGCACCAGCCGGCGGAGCACCTGCTGGACGGTCGGCGCTTCCCGCTGGAGATCCATTTCGTGCACGCCGGACCGGACGGCGTTCTCGGTGTGCTGGGCGTCTTCGCCGGGGTCGGCGCGACCAGCGCCCCGCTTCAGGCCGTCATCGACAGCCTGGGCGCCCCGACGGCCGGACCCGCGCTGGACCCGAACGGCTTGCTGCCCACCGGCCGCGACTTCTTCCGATATGAAGGCTCCCTCACCACCCCGCCGTGCAGCGAGACGGTGGATTGGGTCGTTCTGAGCGACTCCATCACCGCGTCGCAAGACCAGATCGATGCTTTCGAGCGACTGCATCCTGGCAATACCCGCCCGGTCCAGCCGCTGTACCGCCGCTTCCTGCTGCGTTCCGGACACTGAACGGCGCGACCGCCAGCCGTCCTCACTTGCTCATATAAGCATATCTTTATATGTCTCCGGCCAACCCCGCCCGCACAGGGCTGCTCGGAGCGATCCCCTTTGTCCCGTTCTTCCTTCCTCTTCACCTCGGAAAGCGTTTCCGAGGGCCACCCCGACAAGGTCGCCGACCGTATCTCGGACACGGTTGTGGACCTGTTCCTGTCCAAGGACCCCTATGCCCGCGTGGCGTGCGAGACCCTGACGACGACGAACCTGGTGGTGCTGGCCGGCGAGATCCGGGGCCAGGGAATCATGGACACCGACGGGAACTGGGCCCCCGGCGTCGAGGCCGAGATCGAGGCCGCCGTCCGCGCCGCCGTCAAGGACATCGGCTATGAGCAGGACGGCTTCCACTGGGACAGGTTCGAGTTCATCAACCGCCTGCACGGCCAGTCGGCCGACATCGCCGTCGGCGTCGACGCCGCCGGCAACAAGGACGAGGGCGCGGGCGACCAGGGCATCATGTTCGGCTACGCCTCGAACGAGACGCCCGAGCTGATGCCGGCCACCCTGCAGTACAGCCACAACATCCTGAAGCGCCTGGCCGAGGTCCGCCATGGCGGCGACACCCGCCTGGAGCCCGACGCCAAGTCGCAGGTCACCATCCAGTACGTGGACGGCAAGCCCGTCCGCGCCACCTCCATCGTCCTGTCGACCCAGCACGCCGCCGGCCTGTCGTCGGAACAGGTGGCCGAAATCGTAAAGCCCTACATCCTCGAAGTGCTGCCGGAAGGCTTCACCGACGAGAACACCGTCTGGCACATCAATCCGACCGGCATCTTCGAGATCGGCGGACCGGACGGCGACGCCGGCGTGACCGGCCGCAAGATCATCGTCGACACCTACGGCGGCGCGGCGCCCCACGGCGGCGGCGCCTTCTCCGGCAAGGACCCGACCAAGGTCGACCGTTCGGCCGCCTACGCCTGCCGCTACCTGGCGAAGAACGTCGTGGCCGCGGGCCTCGCCGACCGCTGCACCATCCAGATCTCCTACGCCATCGGCGTGGCAAAGCCCCAGTCGATCCACGTGGACCTGCACGGCACCGGCAAGGGTTCGGTCACCGAGGCCGTGCTGGAGGACAAGATCCTGGGTCTGATCGGCGGCGCCACACCGCGCGCGATCCGCGAGCACCTGGGCCTGAACAAGCCGATCTACGCCCGCACCTCCGCCTACGGCCACTTCGGCCGCACGCCGGACGCGGACGGTGGCTTCAGCTGGGAAAAGACCGACCTGGTCGACCAGTTGACGGCCCTGGCCTGAGTTCAAACCCCGCTTGACGTTTTCCGGTTGAAGGGTCTCAATGGCCTTTCAACCGGAGGATTTCCTGTGAAGCCTTTTCTCGTTGCCGCCGGCTTCGCCCTGATGGCCGCGCCCCTGTCGCCGGCCATGGCACAGGACGGCCAGACCTCGGCGGCCGCGAACCAGATCGCAGCGACCCAGAGTCTAAACGACTGGCGGTCCGGTTTTGATCGGCGTCGGATGGGCGTCGGAACCTATCTGGACCTCGTTCAGACGAACTATCTGGAAAGCCGCAATCCGCGTCGCGTCCGACGGGCCGAGACGGCGGCGGCCCTGGTCAATGCGGGCGACTGCCGCGGCGCCAAGGCCGTCGCCGCGGGCGACAACGATCGTCGCCTCCTGGCCCGACTGGACGATGTGTGCGGTCGGGGCGACATCCTGGCCGCCGTGGACTGATGCGGGGCGAGACGATGGTTCCCGGTCTGGCCGCTGTCCTGCTCGCCGCCTCGACTCTTTCCTCGGGGTCGGCCGACATCCTCCAGTCCGCGCCGATGGTGGCGCGTGGAGCGCTCGATGCGCAGCAGGCCTATGCCGAACGCCTGCAGCGGATGGCGCTGGACGGACCGACCGAGCGCGAAGCCGCCGGCGACCCCGATCAGAACCCCCGCCGGGCCCGCCGGGCCCAGGCCGCCGCCGCCATGATTAACGCCGGCGACTGCGCGGGCGCGCTGGCTCTGGCCGAACGTGACCGGGACCGCCGGCTCGCCGCGCGGATCTCCCTGGTTTGCGGCGAAGTCACGGTCTCGACGCCCGCCGACGCGCCAGAGGCTCACAACTGACGACCACGACGTTCTCGCCGAACATTCGGAGGCTCGACGTGAAACTGCTGATGCTCACGGTTCTCGCCGCATTCCCGACAGCGGCCCTGGCGCAGGTCCCGGCGATCGCCCCGCCATATCATCCAGCGACCGACAACCCGCAGGTCAGCCAAGCCTTCGCCCGAACCGCCGCCTTGAATAGCGCGGCGATGGCGGGTGAGGCGTTCAACAGTGACTTCAACATCGCCTATCTGGACCGCCAGATGGCGTATTGGCGCGAAACCCATAACCCGCGCCGCATTCGAAGGGCCGAAGCAGCGGCGGAGCTGATCAACAACGGCGACTTCGACGGCGCCAAGGCACTGGCCGTACCGGACCGGGATGAGCGTTTGACCGCCCGGATCAAACAGGTCTGCACCCTGATCAACGTCTCCGACCCCGTCGCTGCCGCTTCGGGCAGCTAGGCCGCCCCAACAACAATGACTGTTTCTGACCCGCGCTGTCTGAACCGTTGACGCGGCCCCGCCCTTGCAAGCATGTCGCATCAGGCTCGGCGATGTGCGCCCGGTCGGGGGAACGACTATGAAAACCATCATGATCGGCGCCATGAGCGCCCTCGCTCTGCTGTGCGGCGCCGCTCCGGCCTCGGCCGCTCCGGTCCAGGACGGCGACTACTACACCTTCACCCTGGTCAACGGCACGCCCTGGACCATCCTGACCTTCCAGACCGGCGAGCCGAACGGCACCTACAGCCAGGACTGGATGCCGCAGCGCGTCCTGGAAGCCGGCGACGACGTGGCTATGCGCTTCTACGATTCCGAAGACGCCTGCGAATACTACGTCAAGATCGTCTTCGAGGACGGCGACGCCTGGCAGCAGAAGCTGGACTTCTGCGAGCTGGAGTACGTCGTGGTCAACCAGGACGGGACCATCGAAGGCATCGAATAGGCCTCAGCGCCTTTCAACGGTCGTCGTCGCGGGCTACAGGCGCGCGATGACGTCCGATCCTTCCGCCCGCTCGCCTGACGCCCCGCTCCGTTCCTTCGGACGGATCAAGTCGCGGGCGATCAAGCCGCGCCAGGCGGCTCTGTTCGATACATTGATGCCCGCGGTGAAGCTCCCGGATCCGGCGGCGGGACCGATCGACGTTTCCGCACTGATGCCGGGCGCCGAAGAGGTGTGGCTTGAGATCGGGTTTGGCGGTGGCGAGCACCTCGCCGTCCAGGCCGCGCGCAACCCGTCCGCCCTGATGATCGGCTGCGAGCCCTTCCTCAACGGTGTCGCCTCGGCGCTGCGGCATATCGAGGAAGGGGACCTCAAGAACGTTCGCCTGCACGCCGATGACGCGCGAGCCGTGGTCCAGGCCTTGCCGGACAGATCGCTGGACCGGATCATGATCCTGTTCCCCGATCCCTGGCACAAGGCGCGCCACAACAAGCGCCGTCTGATCCAGCCGGCCTTCGCCGCCGAACTCGCGCGCAAGCTCAAGCCCGGCGGTCGCCTGCGCTTCGTCACGGACTGGAAGGACTACGCCGGCTGGGCGCTTGAGCGGTTCCTGGCCACGCCAGGCCTGGTCTGGCTGGCCGGCGAAACGGCGGACTGGAAGGTCGCGCCGGAAGATCACGTCGTGACCCGCTACGAGGAAAAACGCCTCGGCGACACCGACCCTCTGTTCCTGGAATTCGAGCGGGTCTGACCCGCCCGGCCGCGCACCGACCGCGCTCAAGCAGCGAGGCGGAGCCTGTCCACCGGCCGATCAATGATCGGACCGGGGGGCGCGGCGAGCGGTAGCGCCCTAAATCATGCCTGCCTGAAGCCCAACACATCCTGCATGTCGTAGAGTCCCGGCCCGCGCGTCCGCACCCAGGCGGCGGCGGCGACCGCGCCCTTGGCGAACAGGGACCGGTCGATGGCCGAGTGGCTCAGGGTCAGGACCTCGTCATCCGAGGCGAACAGCACCGTGTGTTCCCCGACGAGGCCGCCGGCGCGGATCGAGGAGAAGCCGATGGTCCCGGTCTTCCGTTCCTCGGAGATGCCGTCGTAGGGCGCGCTGCGCAACTCCGACAGGTCATGACCGCGACCGCGCGCGGCAGCCTCGCCCAGCATCAGGGCGGTGCCGGACGGGGCATCGATCTTCTTCCTGTGATGGGCCTCGGTGATCTCGATGTCCCAGTCGCGGGCGTCCAGCCGCAAGGCCGCATGCTCGACCAGGCCGATCAGGATGTTGACGCCGAGCGAGAAGTTGCCGCTGCGCACGATGGCGAACTTTTCAGCCGCAGCCTGCAGGGCCGCGTCCTGCTCGGGAGTGAAGCCGGTCGAGCCGATGACGAGGGCTGGACCGCCGCGCTCGGCGCAGGTCTGGGCCAGGGCGACCGAGGCCTCGGCGGTCGAGAAGTCGATGACCACGTCGCAAAGACTCAGGTCCGGCGTCTCGCCCCAGTCGAAACGGACCGAAACCATGACGTCCTCGCGCGCGTCCAGGGCCTGGGACACGGCCCGACCCATCCGGCCGCGCGCGCCGGAAATCCCGACGTGAAACAGTTCGCTCAAGACGAGGCCCCTCCGGCGCAATTCACTGGGCGTTCTCGCGCGCCGACCTGGCGTCTTCTTCCGAGCCGAGGATGTCGGCCCAGAACCGCTTGGCCTTGCCGGCGAAGGTCGAGTTTCGCGGATTCTGGCTGTCGCCGAACGAAGCGGCCAGTTCCTGCATCAGTTCTTTCTGACGCGCGGTCAGGTCGGTCGGCGTCTCGACGAACAGCTCGACCACCAGGTCGCCGCGCTGGCGGCCGTTCAGATGGGGCATGCCCTTGCCGCGGATGCGGACCGTCTTGCCGGTCTGGGCACCGGCGGGGACGCTGACCGGGGCCTTGCACTGGCCGTCGCAGGCCTCGGACACCAGGCAGGGGGCATCGATCTCGCCGCCCAGGGCCGCGACCGTCATCGACACCGGCACGGTGCACAGCAGATCCAGGTTGTCGCGCTCGAACAGATCGTGCGGCGCTACCGACAGGAAGACATAGAGGTCGCCGCGCGGGCCGCCGCGCGTCCCGGCATCACCCTCGCCCGACAGGCGGATGCGCGAGCCGTCATCCACGCCGGCCGGAACCTTCAGCGACAGTTTGCGTGTCTTCCGCACCTGGCCGTGGCCGTGGCAGGTCCCGCAGGTGTCGGCCGCCGACAGGCGCTGGCCCTGGCCGCCGCAGGAGGGGCAGGTGCGTTCGACCTGGAAAAAGCCGTTGGCCTGACGCACGCGTCCCGCACCCTGGCAGGTCGAGCAGGTCGTCGGCTTGGCGCCGTTCCTGGCGCCCGAACCCTCGCAGGTCTCGCACGCCGCGGTCGTCGGCACGGAGATTTCCACCTCGGCGCCCTGATAGGCCTGCTCCAGGGTGATCTCGAGGTCGTAGCGCAGGTCCGACCCGCGACGCGGGCCGTTCGACTGGCGCCGCCCGCCACCGCCGAAGACGTCGCCGAACGCGTCGCCGAAGACCTGGGAAAAGATGTCGTTGACGTCGTGGAAGCCCTGCTGGCCCCCGCCGCCTCCGCCGTTCACGCCCGCATGGCCGAACCGGTCATAGGCGGCGCGCTTCTGGTCGTCCGACAGGACCGTATAGGCCTCGGAGACTTCCTTGAACCTGGCCATGGACTCTTCGGAACCGCCGTTGCGGTCCGGGTGGTGCTCCATCGCCAGCTTGCGATAGGCAGACTTCAGGCCGGCGGCGTCGATGGTCCGCTCGACCGACAGCACCTCATAATAATCACGCGCCATGCGCAGACGTCCTCAAACCAACCCCTGACAATCCGATCACGTCTCTTTTCAGAGCGTGCAAGCGGAATGGCGGCCCACGCAAGACATGGGCGCCGGGTGCGGTGATGCAAGTTTCATGAAAGCCACGGTCCTCCCCTGGATCGCAGGGGAGGACCACGACGCTTAGGCGCTTTTCTTCTCTTCGTCGTCGCCCGAGACTTCCTCGAACTCCGCGTCGACAACGCCGTCGTCGGCGGGCGCGTCGTCACCGGACTGACCGGCGCTCTGGGCGTACATCGCCTCGCCCAGCTTCATCGAAGCCTGAACGAGCGTGTTCGTCTTGGTCCGGATATCTTCCGAATCGGCGCCGTCGCGAGCCGTCTTCAGTTCCGCCAGACCGGTCTCGATCGCCGCCTTTTCGTCGGCGCCGACCTTGTCGCCGTGTTCGGTCATGGCCTTCTCGGTCGAGTTGATCAGGCTGTCGGCGGCGTTCTGGGCCTCGACCAGGTCCTTGCGGATCTTGTCGGTGGCGGCGTTGGCCTCGGCTTCCTTGACCATCTTGTCGATGTCAGCGTCCGACAGGCCGCCGTTCGCCTGGATCCGGATCGACTGTTCCTTGTTGGTCGCCTTGTCCTTGGCCGAGACGTTGACGATGCCGTTGGCGTCGATGTCGAAGGCGACCTCAATCTGCGGCATGCCGCGCGGCGAGGGCGGAATGCCCATGAGGTCAAACTGACCCAGCATCTTGTTGTCCTGGGCCATCGGACGCTCGCCCTGGAAGACCCGGATGGTCACGGCCGACTGGTTGTCGTCGGCGGTGGAGAACACCTGCGACTTCTTGGTCGGGATGGTCGTGTTGCGCTCGATCAGCGGGGTGAAGACGCCGCCCAGGGTCTCGATGCCCAGGGTCAGCGGGGTCACGTCCAGCAGCAGCACATCCTTGACGTCGCCTTGCAGAACGCCGGCCTGAACGGCGGCGCCCAGGGCCACGACCTCGTCAGGGTTCACACCCTTGTGCGGCTCCTTGCCGAAGAAGGCCTTCACGGCCTCCTGCACCTTGGGCATGCGGGTCATGCCGCCGACCAGAACCACTTCGTCGATGTCCGAGGCCTTGAGGCCCGCGTCCTTCAGTGCCTTGGCGCAGGGCTCGATCGTGCGCTGGATCAGGTCGTCGACCAGGGCTTCCAGCTTGGCGCGCGACAGCTTGATGTTCAGGTGCAGCGGGCCCGAGGCGTTCATGGTGATGAACGGCAGGTTGACCTCGTACTGGGTCACCGAGCTGAGTTCCTTCTTGGCCTTCTCGGCTTCCTCGCGAAGGCGCTGCAGGGCCAGCTTGTCCTGGCGCAGGTCGACGCCCTGTTCCTTCTTGAACTCGTCGGCCAGGTAGTCGGCCAGACGGACGTCGAAGTCCTCGCCGCCCAGGAAGGTGTCGCCGTTGGTCGACTTCACCTCGAAGACGCCGTCGCCGATCTCCAGGATCGAGACGTCGAAGGTGCCGCCGCCGAGGTCATAGACGGCGATCTTCTGGCCGTCGTTCTTGTCCAGGCCATAGGCCAGGGCCGCTGCGGTCGGTTCGTTGATGATGCGCAGGACTTCGAGACCGGCGATCTTGCCGGCGTCCTTGGTCGCCTGACGCTGCGAGTCGTTGAAGTAGGCAGGAACCGTGATGACTGCCTGGGTGACCTTCTCGCCCAGATAGGCCTCGGCGGCCTCCTTCATCTTGATCAGGGTGAAGGCCGAGATCTGCTGCGGCGAGTAGTCCTTGCCGTTGGCGCGCACCCAGGCGTCGCCGGTCGGACCCTTGACGATCTCATAGGGCACCATGGCCTTGTCCTTGGCCACGACGGGGTCGTCGAAACTGCGGCCGATCAGGCGCTTGATGGCGAAGAAGGTGTTGGCGGGGTTGGTCACCGCCTGACGACGGGCGGGCTGGCCGACCAGGGTCTCGCCGCCGTCCTGGATCGCGACCACTGACGGGGTGGTGCGGTTGCCTTCGGCGTTTTCGATCACCTTGGGGTTCTTGCCGTCCATGACGGCCACGCACGAATTGGTGGTGCCGAGGTCGATACCGATAATCTTGGCCATGAGCCTGTCTTTTCTCCGTCTGGCGGGCGATGCGGCGGCCTTATCAGAAAGCGCCGCGCGTGACCGCCCCCGTTTTGTTTGCGCCGCCTCTCGGGGGCGAGAGCGCGGCAGGTTGTGTGTTTTTCCGTGAAACCCCACGGATTGCGGGGTCTCTCGGGCTGGTCGGGATATGGGAAAGTCGTCATGCCCCGCAAGGGCTTGTTTCAGGACGAGGCCCGAATCAGGCGGAGTCAGGGGTCATCAGGTGCGTTCAGGCTCCCGTTCGGGCACTGTTGGGCCTGATTGCGGGTCACGGGCCCGCCAGTTTCAGGTCCCGATGATGCGCTCCCCGCCTCGCAAGCCTCGCCGGTTCACACCAGCCCTGATCCTGGGCCTGACACTGCTTGGACTGTCGGGCGCCCAGGCGACGGCGGAATCGGCGTCGAAGCGGGTCGCGACGGTCCATGCGGTCGCTCCGGCGCGTCCATCGCAGGACGCCTACAATCGCGATGTCCGCATCCATAACCAGACCGGCTGGTCGATGACCTATCTCTACGCCTCGTCGGGCGGGGACTGGGGCGACGACCTGCTGGGTTCCGGCACCCTGTCGCCGGGCGAGAGCGTGGTGGTGACCATCGACGACGGCTCCGGCGCCTGCCGCTACTCGCTGCGCGCAGAGTTCGACAACGGCCAGAGCCTGCAACGCAGCGGTATCAACGCCTGCCAGGTCGCGGACTATTACTTCACGCGCTAGACGAGGGCGATGGAGCCCTTCCCCGACCTCCCCGGATTTCACTACTGGCCCGGCCGATTGCACGAGGCCGCGCAGGCCTCCCTGCTGGCCGAAATCGACACCGCCATGGCCATCGCGCCCCCCTATCGACCGGTGACCCCGGGCGGAAAGCCGTTCTCGGTCAGGATGAGCAATCTTGGCGCGCTCGGCTGGGTCTCGGACCGTGCCGGCTACCGCTACCAGCCGACCCATCCCGCGACCGGCGCGCCCTGGCCGCCGATTCCGCCCGTCCTTCTGAACCTGTGGGCCGACCTGACCGGCTGGCCCGGGCCGCCCGACGCCTGCCTGATCAACCTCTACCGCGAGGACGCCCGCATGGGGCTGCATCAGGACAGGGACGAGGCCGACCTCGACGCCCCGGTCCTGTCGGTGTCGCTGGGGGACACCGCCGTCTTCCGCATTGGCCCCGCGGGCAAGGGGCCGACCCGGTCGTTGAAACTGGCCTCCGGCGACGTCTGCGCCCTGACCGGCCCCGCTCGACTGGCGCGCCACGGGATCGATCGGCTGCTGGCGGGCTCGTCGCGGCTGATGCCCGGCGGCGGGCGGATCAACCTGACCCTTCGCCGGGCGGCGTAAGGTCACAGGGCGGTGACTCGACGGAACCGCGCGGTCTCGTCACAGTCGGCGACCAAAATCCCGGAGGAAGCGCCCATGACCGTCCTGATCCGCCCCGAAGGCCAGACCGCCGACGATTTCCGGTTCTCGCGCCGATCCCTCGGCGGGCTGACGGCGGGGGCCATGTTCACCGGCTATGCGGTCGCCGCCCTGGCCCAGGAAGCCCAGCCGATCACGACCGACTCCGAGGGCCTGGCGACCGGGATGGTCTCCTATCCCTCCGCAGACGGCTTCGACCTGCCGGCCTATGTCGCCCGCCCCGAAGGCGACAGCCCCTTCCCCGTTGTGATCGTGGTGTCGGAGATCTTCGGCCTGCACGCCTATATCCAGGACGTCTGCCGCCGCCTGGCCAAGGCCGGTTACGTCGCCATCGCCCCGGCCTTCTTCGTCCGCGTCGAGGACCCGGCCCCGCTCGCCGATATGCAGCGCATCCAGGCCATCGTCGGCGCCGCCGGCTACGAACAGGTCATGGGCGACATCAACGCCACCCTCGAATGGGCCTCGGGCCAGCTATGGGCGAATGTCGACAAGGTCGGGATCACCGGCTTCTGCTGGGGCGGCAAGGTCGTCTGGCAGGCCGCGGCCCGCTTCGCCGCCATCGACGCCGGCGTCGCCTGGTACGGCCGTCTGGCCCCCTCGCCAACGGCCACGCCGGAACAGGTCGCCGCGGGCCAGCCCTTCCCGGTCGATCTGGCCGACAACCTGAAGGGCGTCGTCATCGGCAACTACGGCGGCCAGGACCAGGGCATCCCCAACGACACCGTCGCCGCCATGCAGGCGGCGCTGGAGGCCGCGGGCGCGACCGAGAGCGGCATCAAACTCTATCCCGACGCCCCGCACGGCTTCCACGCCGACTACCGGGCCTCCTATCGCGCGACCGAGGCCGCCGACGGTTGGGCCCGACTGCTGGCCTTGTTCGAGGCGAAGCTGAAGTAGAACTCCTCCCCCATCGGGGGAGGGGGACCGCGGAGCGGTGGAGGGGGCCGGCCGCAGACGCCGCGTCTGAACCGAGCCCCCTCCGTCTCTACGCTTCGCTTCGAGCCACCTCCCCCATCGGGGGAGGACCGGGATTACGCCTTGCCGTCGAACGTCCCGCCGTTCGCGTCCGGCGCCGAGCCATAGGGGTTGCCGCCTTGCGGACCTGAGCCCTTGGCCGCGACGACGACCATGGCCGGACGCACGGTGCGGCCGAACAGTTCGTAGCCGGCCTGCATGGTCACGAGGATGCTGCCGCCCGGAACCTCGGCCGAGGGCTGTTCCATCATGGCCTGGTGCAGGTGCGGGTCGAAAGCCTCGCCCGGCCCCGGCGCGACGCGCTTCAGCCCGTTGGTCTCGAAGGCCTGCAGCAGGGACTTCTGCGTCAGCTCCAGACCGGTCACCAGACCGGCCTCGCCGGCGTCGGCGTCCTTGGGCGCAGCCATCAGGGCGCGCTCCAGATTGTCGGCCACGCCCAGCAGGTCCTTGGCGAAGCGCTGGATCGCGAAGGCCCGGGCGTCATTCATCTGGGTCTCGGTGCGGCGTTTGACGTTGTCCGCCTCAGCCGCCGCCCGCATGGCGCGGTCCTTCCACTGGTCGCGCTCGGCGATCATGGCGTCCAGCGGGCGCAGATCGTCCGCCGGGCCAGAGTCCAGACCTGCCTCGGCGTTGGCCAGGGCTTCGTCCAGCTCGGCATCGTAGTTCGGGTCTTGGGTATCGGTCACGTGTCTTGTCCGTCCAGGATGCGCCCCAGAACCCGCGCGGTGTAGTCCACCAACGGGATGATGCGGGCATAGTTCAGTCTTGCGGGTCCGATCACGCCGATGGCGCCCAGAACCCGTTGTCGGCCCGTCATATAGGGCGCCGCGACGACGGCGGAACCCGAAAGCGAAAACAGTCGCGTTTCCGCCCCGATAAAAATCCGCACCCCCTGCGCGGCATCGACTCCGTCGAGCAGGCCGATCAGCTGTTCCTTCTGCTCCAGATCGTCGAACAGGATCCGGACCTTTTCCAGATCCTCGGCGGCGCCGGCGTCCTGCAACAGGTTGGCGCGCCCCCGCACGATCAACGACCGCTCCCGATCCGCCCCGCCCGACCAGGCCGCCAGCCCGTCCTCGACCAGACGGGCGGCGGCGGCGTCCAGCTCGCTGCGCGCGGCGGCCAGTTCCGCCCCCATCTCCAGCCGGGCCTCGGACAGGAGCCGGCCCTTCATGCGGGCCGAAAGGAAGTTCGACGCCTCTTGCAGGATCGACGGCGTCACGCCAGCGGCCAGCGGCATGAGTCGGTTCTCGACCGTCCCGTCGTCGGCGACCAGCACCGCCAGGGCCTGACCCGAGCCCAGGGCCACAAACTCCACGTGCTTGACGCCCGCGTCCCGCACCGGACTGGCGACGATGCCGGCCCCGCCCGCCAGACCCGACAGCAGGGCGGTGGCCTCGTTCAGCGCCTCCTCGAAGCCCTTGCCGCGACCGAGCAGACGGGCGTCGATCTCGCGTCGCTCCTCGGTCCCGACGTCGCCGATCTCCAGCAGTCCGTCCACGAACAGACGCAGACCGGCATGGGTCGGAATCCGCCCCGCCGAGGTGTGCGGCGCGGCCAGCAACCCCGCCAGCGTGAGATCCTGCATCGTGTTGCGGATCGAGGCGGGCGACAGATGCACCCCGCCTTTCGACACAGTTCGCGACCCCACCGGCTCCCCGGTCTCGAGATAGGTCTCGACCACACTCCTGAAGATATCCCGCGCCCGCTGGTCCAGCGCGGCCAAGCCGGCGTAGTGGGGCGTCATCAGGGGGCTGAGCGGCGGCCTCATGGGCGGCGACCCGATCGCACGGGGAGGTTGGGGGGATACAGGCTCACCCTTTCAGGATAAGCACCGCCGCTCGATACGCCAACGCAATACCGACCTTCAGGATACCCGTCATGCGCCCCTCCGAACGCACCCCAGACCAGCTCCGCGCCGTGACGCTGGAGACCGGCGTCAACCGCTACGCCGAGGGCTCCTGCCTGGTCTCGTTCGGCCATACCAAGGTCCTGGTCACCGCCTCGATCGAGGAAAAAGTGCCCGGCTGGATGCGCAACACCGGTCAGGGCTGGGTCACCGCCGAATACGGCATGCTGCCTCGCGCCACCCACACGCGCGGCAAGCGTGAGGCCGCCGCCGGCAAGCAGTCGGGCCGCACCCAGGAAATCCAGCGCCTGATCGGCCGCTCCCTGCGCGCCGTCGTCGACCTCAAGGCGCTGGGCGAGCGTCAGGTGCTGATCGACTGCGACGTCATCCAAGCCGACGGCGGCACCCGCACCGCCTCGATCACCGGCGCCTGGGTCGCGATGGCCTCGGCGCTCGGCTACCTGCGCGCCGAGGGCGTGCTGAAGGCCGATCCGATCCTCGATCAGGTGGCGGCCATTTCCTGCGGCATCTTCGCTGATACGCCCGTGGCCGACCTCGACTACGAGGAGGACTCCAACGCCGAGGCCGACGGCAATTTCGTCCTGACCGGCTCGGGAACCATTGTCGAGATCCAGGCGACCGGCGAGAAGCGCGGCTTCTCCCGCCCCGAATTCGACCGTCTTTTCGAACTGGCCGAGGCGGGCTGCAACGACCTGTTCAAGCTGCAGAAGGCCGCCGTGGACCAGGCCCTCGCCCGCCAGCGCTGAGTTTCCACTCCGGGTGTGAATTTATTCTTGTCCGCGCCTTGCGGATGCGCGGTCGCATCCCAGATTTGAGGGGTGGGGTCTTTGACAATCCAGCGCCGTTTCGTCCGCCCTGTCTGACAGCCCTGTCAGACAGCCCTCCGGGGAGTGACAGGGCTCGAAACAGCAACCTTTTGATGTTGCTCGGAAAGCCCAAAAGTCTCGTCCGTTTCATCCGTTTCGTCAGGGTGTTTTTCGCGGACGAAAACGGGCTTTCCAGCGACGGAGAACAGCGTCATCGTCGCGCCTTCAAGATCGCCCGGAGACGCCGCCATGGTTCGTGTGCCCGCCGCCCTCGCCCTTGCGTTCAGCCTGTCGCTCGCCGCCTGCGGCTCCCCCGAGACCGCACCCGTCGCCGAACAGGCCGCGACCGCCGAGCCCGCCGTCGAACAGACGCCGGTCATGCCCGACGACGCGCCGCCACAGGAAGAGGCCGGTGTTCCCGAGGGTGAGCTCCTGGGCGCCGCCGACCGCACCTGCACCGACTCCATCGGCGCGGCCGCCGCCGTCCGGCTGGCGGAGCGCTGCACCATGGTCAGCCCGGCCAGCCACCCGCCGTGCAATCCCGCCAACGCCTGCGCCCTGATCCAGGACGAGATCGACCGCTCCTGCGGCCAGTACGGTCCGGGCGAGGCCCGGCCTGCCGAGTGCTCGGCCTGATCCCATAGAAAAAGGCCCCGCTGTTCCCAGCGGGGCCTCGTTCATTTCAGGGCTGACGCCGACGTTTAGTCGCGACGCGGACGGCTGCGACCGCGATCGCCTCCGCCGCCTTCACGCTTCTTGCCGCCGCCGCCGGTGTCTTCGGTCAGGGCAGGCTCACCGCGTTCGGCGCGTTCGGCGTTGATCTTGTCCGTCAGGTCTTCACCCGTCGACTGATCGACCACCTTCATCGACAGCTTGGTCTTGCCGCGATCGTCGAAGCCCAGGAACTTGACCTTGACCTCCTGGCCTTCCGACAGGACGTCGGCCGGGTTGGCGACGCGTTCCAGAGAGATCTGGGACACGTGGACCAGGCCGTCCTTGGCACCGAAGAAGTTCACGAAGGCGCCGAAATCGACGACCTTCACGACCTTGCCGGAGTAGATCATGCCGGGCTCGGGCTCGGACACGATCGACGAGATCCAATTCTTGGCGGCGTCGATCTTCTCTTGATCCGAGGCCGCGATCTTCACCGTGCCGTCGTCCTCGATGTTGATCTTGGCGCCGGTCTTTTCGACGATCTCGCGGATGATCTTGCCGCCGGTGCCGATGATGTCGCGGATCTTGTCGACCGGGACCTTGATGGATTCGATCTTCGGCGCGTATTCGCCGAGCTCGGTGCGGGCGCCGTCAATGGCCTTGTCCATCTCGTCGAGGATGTGAAGACGACCGGCCGAGGCCTGGGCGATCGCCTTCTTCATGATCTCTTCGGTGATGCCGGCGACCTTGATGTCCATCTGCAGCGAGGTGATGCCGTCACGGGTGCCGGCGACCTTGAAGTCCATGTCGCCCAGGTGATCTTCGTCACCCAGGATGTCGGACAGGATGGCGAACTCGCCCGACGGCTCCAGGATCAGGCCCATGGCGATGCCCGAGACAGGCTTCTTCAGGGGCACGCCCGCGTCCATCAGCGCCAGCGAGGCGCCGCAGACCGAAGCCATGGAGGACGAGCCGTTGGACTCGGTGATCTCCGACACGATGCGGATCGTGTAGGGGAACTCTTCCGAGGTCGGCAGCATCGGACGGATCGCCCGCCAGGCCAGCTTGCCGTGACCGATTTCCCGACGGCCCGCGCCGCCCATACGACCGGTCTCGCCGACCGAGTAGGGAGGGAAGTTGTAGTGCAGGAGGAACTTCTCCTTGTAGGTGCCGGCCAGCGAGTCGACGTATTGCTCGTCCTCACCGGTGCCCAGGGTGGCGACCACGATGGCCTGGGTCTCACCCCGGGTGAACAGGGCCGAACCGTGAGTGCGCGGGAAGACGCCGACTTCCGAGACGATGTCGCGGACCTTGTCGAGCGCACGACCGTCGACGCGGTGGGCGTTGTCGATGATGTCGCGACGCAGGACGTGGGCTTCGCACTCCTTGAAGGCGACGCCGAACTTGGCGGAATCGACGCCGTCCGGGTTCTCGTCAGTCTTCACCAGGGCGGCCGAGGCCTTCTTCTTGGCGGCGCCGACGGCTTCATGGCGAGCATGTTTGCCCGGGTGGGTGTAGGCGGCCTTGATGTCCTCGCCGACCAGCGACTGGATCCGGGTGACGACGTCCGAGTGGTCCTCGGCGGTGAAGTCGAACGGATCCTTGGCGGCATGTTCGGCCATCTCGATGATCGCGTCGATCACCGGCTGCATGCCGCGGTGAGCGAACATCAGAGCGTCCAGCATGATCTGCTCGGACAGTTCCTTGGCTTCGGACTCGACCATCATCAGGGCGTCTTTGGTGCCTGCGACGACGAGGTCGAGCTGGGAGTCAGGCAGTTGGTCGAGAGTCGGGTTCAGCACGAACTCGCCGTCGATATAACCGACGCGCGCGGCGCCGATCGGGCCCATGAAGGGCACGCCCGACAGGGTCAGGGCGGCGGAGGTGGCGACCATGCCGACGATGTCGGGATCGTTCTCGAGGTCGTGCTGCAACACGGTGATGACGACCTGGGTCTCGTTCTTGAAGCCCTTGACGAACAGCGGGCGGATCGGACGGTCGATCAGGCGGGAGACCAGGGTCTCCTTCTCGGTCGGACGGCCTTCACGCTTGAAGTAGCCGCCCGGGATCTTGCCGGCGGCGAACGTCTTTTCCTGGTAGTTGACGGTCAGGGGGAAGAAATCGAGGCCCGGCTTGGGCGCGCGACCGTAGACGACGGTGGCCAGAACTATGGTCTCGCCATAGGTGGCCAGAACGGCGCCGTCGGCCTGACGGGCGATGCGGCCTGTTTCCAGCGTCAGCGGGCGGCCGGCCCAGTCGATCGTCTTGCGTTTGATATCGAACATGTTTCGTCTTTCGTAGCCCGGGCGGCGTATTCCGCGCGGGATCCCATCAGTGGGCTTGGATGCGTCGGGCGTTCAGTCCTTCGATCCATGGACCGCCGCGCCATCGCGATCGATCCGGGAGTTAAAGAGGACCGCTCTGGCCCTCGCGTCTGCACCAGTAAAAACCGTGGTGCCCGGCTGGTCTCTGGATGCGGAAAGAGGCGCGGACGTGGCCCGCGCCTCGAAACTGTTCCGCAGAACTGCGCTTAGCGGCGCAGGTTCAGCTTGGTGATCAGGGCGGTGTAACGCTCCTTATCGACCTTGGTCAGGTGGTCCAGAAGGCGACGACGCTGCGAGACCATCTTGAGCAGGCCGCGGCGCGAGTGGTTGTCCTTCTTGTGCGTCTTGAAGTGCTCGGTGAGGTTGGCGATGCGTTCCGAAAGGATCGCGACCTGGACCTCGGCCGAACCGGTATCGCCTGCAGTGCGGGCGTTCTCGGCGATGACTTCGTTCTTACGCTCTGGCGTAATCGACATCGTGTTTCTCCAGAATTAGAGATTGAATACGCGGTCGGGTTCTAGCCGGCCGGCCCGCATCTGACCGAGAGCGACGAGGGTCTGGCCCTGAAAGGCTGAAACGGTTCTGGAGCCGTCCCGAAGGCGGCTCTTGAGCGTCTCGACCTGTCGGGGGAGCAGAACGATCGGTCGTCCCTGACGAAGCGAGAAGGCGTCCTGTTCCGTAACGGCCAGCTCCGGGATGTCGTCCAGGGCGGTCGCAACGGGCAGCAGGCCTTCCAAGGCGGCGTCCCTATGCACCAGATCGGTCAGGAAATCCAGCGTGACGGCGTTCTCGACAGAAAACGGCCCCACCCGCTCGCGCCGCAGGGCCGAGACATGCCCCTCGGCGCCCAGCATCACCGCCAGATCGCGGGCCAGCGAGCGGACGTAGACGCCCTTGCCGGTGCGAATGGTCAGTTCGACATGGTCAGCGTCGGGCGCATCAGTGACCTCGGCCTCGTAGATGGTGACCCGGCGGCTCTCCAGCTCGAAGTCCGCGCCCTCGCGGGCCAGGTCATAGGCCCGCTGGCCATCAACCTTGATGGCGCTGAACCGGGGCGGGGTCTGGTCGATCTCGCCGACGAAGGTCGGCAAAACCGCGCGGACCGCCTCGGCTGTCGGGCGCACATCGGAACGGGCGATGATCTCGCCCTCGCGGTCCACACTGTCGGTCGAGACGCCCCAATTGATGGTGAAGCGATAGACCTTCTCCGCCTCCATCATGAAGGGCACTGTCTTGGTCGCCTCGCCCAGGGCGATCGGCAGGATACCGCTGGCAAGGGGGTCCAGCGTCCCGGCATGCCCGGCCTTCTGGGCGTCGAACAGGCGGCGGACCTTCGACACGGCGTCGGTCGAGCCCAGCTCGAACGGTTTGTCCAGGCACACCCAGCCGTTGACGACGAGGCCCTTTTTGCGGCGCCCCATCAGGCTTGGACTGCCGCGCTTTGCACTGCTTGATGCCGGACCATCAATCCTCGTCCTCGTCTTCAACGGGCGGCACGAAGGAGTCGGCGCGGACGCGGGGGTCGTCCAGCAGCCGGTTCAGGCGTTCAGCGGCGGCGAAGCTCTCGTCGTGGCGGAAGCGCAGGTCCGGCGTGAAGCGCATGTCGATATGGCGGCCCAGGGCGCCGCGCAGGAATTTAGCGTTTTCGTTCAATGCCTTGATGATCTCGTCGATGTGGCCGGCGGTGTCCGAGGTCTCGATCCCGGCGCCCAGCGGCTCGACGAAACAGGTGGCGTGCTTCAGGTCCGGCGATAGACGCACCTCGGTGACCGTCACGGAGACTCCGATCAGGGCGGGGTCGCGGATCTCGTTTTCGCGCATCACCTCGACGAGGGCGTGGCGGATCATCTCCGAGGCGCGCAGCTGGCGCTGGCTCACGGTTCCGGCCTTGGCGGCGGGTTTGGAGGGTTTTCGGTTGCTCATGGCGTTCGTCCTGTTCTCCGCCGGGGATCGGACCCGGCCGGGAAGCGACGCCGCGTCGGAGCCTTCTGACAGCGGCGAAACAAAAAGAGGCGCGGTCTAGTCCGGTCTGGCGCCGGTGTCCAATTCGGCGCGATCCACGGCGGCGATGACCTCTCCTGCAGTCACTGAGCGCAATGGACGGACGGGCAGTCCCGCCGCATTCAACACCCGCGCCATCCAGTTGTTGCACAGATAGCCGATCGAGAAATACTCCCGGCTGGCGAAGAAATGCGCGCCGTCGCCGTCCCGCGCCGTGGACAGGCGGGGGCGGCCCTCGACGAGCGTCAGCGAATCCTGGACCCGCCCGCGCAATCCGGCGAAGGCTTCGGGCGACAGGGTAAGGGTGCGGCGGCTGTCCGGCGGAAACCTCCGCGCTGGGTCGCCCATCTCCGGGTCCAGCATGACCACCGAGACGTTGCCCGGCCGGAAGAAGGCGCGCAGGCCGTCGGGGATCCGGTCTTCCATCGGCGATGTGTCGACGAAGAATTTCGCGTCGCCCCAGCCGATCAGTATCCAGTCGCCCGGTCCGATCGAGCGGGTCGCCTCGGCCAGGGGCCCTCCGCCCGCCTCCAGCGCCGCGCGGGGCACGGCGAGATCGGTGTGGAATCCATTGTTGAGGACGTGGACGGTGACGCCGGCTTCGCGCGGCGGCGGCTGCAGCACCGGGTCGCCCGGGCGGGTCCACGTCCACAGGGCCGCCACCAGTCCCAGAAATCCCGCCAGCAGTATCGCCCCCGCGATCCGCATCAGTCGGTCTCGGCGACCGTGAGGCGCGGCGGCAGGCTCCATTCGCCGCGATAATTGTAGGACAGCGTCACGCAGTGCCGAAACGTCCCGTCGGGCCAGCGTCCGGCGCCGTGCATGACTATCGGCCGCCCGGCCATGACCCTGCCCACCACGAGAAATGTGGCTTCGGCGCCGGGACATAGGGCCCGCGCAAGCCCCCGGCCGTCGCCTTCCTGGGCGATGGAATAGACGCTGCCTTCGTCGCTGCCCTCGGGGAGGACGCGTCGCGCCTGATCCGGGCCGCCGCGCGAGATGGTCGCGGAACCGCGCGCCGTGGTGGAGATGATCCGCCGGACGCTGACCGCGCCGAACCAGCCGCGCTCCACCTCCAGCGTCACGCCGCGCGTTAGGGCGGTCGTGACCCGGTCGGACGGGTCGAAAGCGAGGTAGCGAGTGTCTGCCGCCGCCGGTGTGGCCATGCCAGCCAGAGCGGCGGTGATCAGGATCAGGACGGCGAACATACGGTGAAGCATGGCGTCACTTCATACCGCGACTTGCGGCGGAAGGGAGGCCGACGCTGTCGACCTCCCAATCACACCAACCTCGCGCTCAAGCAGCGAGCGACCGCGTCGCGAGCGGTAGCGCCATGCTAGAGAGTGCGCTGGATCTCTTCGACGGTGAAGCACTCGATGTAGTCGCCGACCTTGATGTCGTGGAAGCCCTGGAAATGCATGCCGCACTCCTGGCCCGACGGCACCTCGTTGACCTCATCCTTGAAGCGCTTGAGCGTGGCGAGCGTGCCCAGTTCCAGCACGACGATGTCGTCCCGGATGATCCGGACCTTGGCGCCCTTGCGGACAACGCCCTCGGACACCCGGCAACCGGCGATCTTGCCGGTCTTGGAGATGTCGAACACCTGCAGCACGGCTGCGTTGCCCAGGAAGGTTTCGCGTTGCAGCGGGGCCAGCATGCCCGAGAGCACGCCCTTCATGTCGTCCAGCAGGTCGTAGATGATCGCATAGTAGCGGATCTCCACGCCTTCACGCTCGGCAAGATCCTTGGCCTGTTTCGAGGCGCGGACGTTGAAGCCGAGGATCGGCGCGCCGGCCGACTTGGCCAGTTGCACGTCCGACTCGGTGATGCCGCCGGCGCCGGAATAGATAACCCGGGCGCGGACTTCGTCGTTACCCATCTTCTCGAGCGAGCCCTGAATGGCCTCGCCCGAACCCTGGACGTCGGACTTGATGAGGACCGGCAGTTCCGAGATCTTCTTGGAGCCCAGCTTGGCCATCATGTCGACCAGGCTGACCTGGTTGATGCCGCCGGTGGCCTTCTCGCGCTTGATGCGGGCGCGGTACTCGGTCAGCTCGCGGGCGCGGGCTTCGTTCTCAACTACGGCCAGCGGTTCGCCGGGGCTCGGGGCCTCGTCCAGACCCAGGATCTCGACCGGCACGGACGGACCGGCCTCGGTCAGCTGCTCGCCGCGTTCGTTCAGCAGGGCGCGGACGCGGCCGAAGCTGGAACCGGCGACAACCAGGTCGCCCTTCCTCAGCGTGCCGCGCTTCACGAGGATGGTGGCCACCGGGCCACGACCCTTGTCCAGCTTGGCCTCGATGACCACGCCTTCGGCCGAGCGTTCCGGATCGGCCTTCAGGTCCATGACCTCGGCCTGCAGCAGGATGGCCTCGAGCAGGCCGTCCAGATTGGTGCGCGCCTTGGCCGAGATCTCGACGATCTGGGTGTCTCCGCCCAGAGCTTCGCCGATGATCTCGTACTGCAGCAGCTCGTTGATGACCTTCTGCGGATCGGCGTCCGGCTTGTCGATCTTGTTGACGGCCACGATGATCGGAGCGCCCGCCGCCTTGGCGTGCTGGATGCTCTCGATCGTCTGCGGCATGACGCCGTCGTCGGCCGCCACCACCAGGATGACGATGTCGGTGACGTTGGCGCCGCGCGTACGCATGGCGCTGAACGCCGCGTGGCCCGGGGTGTCCAGGAAGGTCACGGCGTCGCCGTTCGGCGTCTTCACCTGGTAGGCGCCGATGTGCTGGGTGATGCCGCCGGCCTCGCCCGCCGCCACGTCGGTGGCGCGCAGCGCGTCCAGAAGCGAGGTCTTGCCGTGGTCAACGTGGCCCATGATGGCCACGACCGGCGCGCGGGGCGTCGTCGCCTCGTCGTCGATGTCGTCGGACAGGAAGCCGGCCTCGACGTCCGACTCGGACACGCGACGCACGGTCATGCCGAATTCGTCGGCCACAAGTTCGGCGGTGTCGGTATCGATGACGTCGTTGATCTTCATCATCAGGCCCTGCTTCATCAGGAACTTGATGATGTCGACGCCGCGCACAGCCATCCGGTTGGACAGCTCCTGTACTGTGATGACGTCAGGGATGATGACTTCGCGCGGGCGGTTCGGCGCGTCGGTGGACCCGCCCTTGCGCTTCTCTTTCTCACGTTCACGGGCGCGGCGGACCGACGCCAGCGATCGCATCCGCTCGGCCGTATCGCCGTCGCCGGCCACGGACTGGATGGTCAGACGGCCTTCACGGCGCTTGGGCTCGCCACGCGTGCGGCTGACGGCCTTGCCGGCGTCGGAGAAACGCTTGTCGCGATCGTCCTCGGGCTTCAGCGGCTTGGCGAAGCCGCCGCCGGGGGCGCGGGCGGGGCGCAGAACGTTGGCCTCGGCCGGAGGGGCGTTCGGGGCGGGACGACCACCGGGGCCGGTGCGCGCGCCGCCGGGACGGGCCGCGCCGGCCGCAGGACGCGGGTTCAGCGCCGAATAGCGGACGGGCTCGGCCGGACGCGCGGGGGCGCCGGTCGGACGGGCGTTGGCCGGACGGTCGGAGTAGGATTTCTCACCACCACCCATGGCTTCTTCGCGCGCCGAGCGAGCGCCGAAGGCGGGACGGTCGATCGGCGCTCGGGCCGGGTTCGGGGCCTTGGGTACGCGCTGGCCGAAATTGACCACAGGACGCGCCGGCGGGGCCGGGCGAGCGGGAGCAGCCGGAGCCGGTTCGGGCGCGGCGGCGACCGGAGCGACCGGAACGACGGGCTCCGGGGCCGGCGGCGGCGGCGCGGCGACAGGCTTGGGAGCCAGCGGCGCACGAGCGGCGGGCTTGCCGGTCGGGGCCGGTGCGGCGGCGGTCAGCTTGGAGGCTTCGGCGCGTGCAGCCTCAGCGGCGGCGCGGGCGGCGGCGGCTTCGGCCTGGGCGGCGCTGGCGGCGGCGGCCGTAGCGGCGGCCTGCTCACGAGCGGCGGCGTCGCGACGCGCCTGTTCGGCGGCCTGCGCAGCGGCGCGTTCGGCCTGGGCCTGGGTCGCCGTCTCGATGGCGCGACGACGGGCTTCCTGTTCCTCGTTGGACAGGCGGCCGCCAGCGGGCTGTTGCATCTGCGGACGCGGCGCGGAGGTCTGCGGAGCCGGAGCGTCGGAACGTGGACGCGCGACGTCGAAGCCCTGCGGGCGCTGATGTCCGCCGACCGGAGCTCCCGGACGACGTTTGATTTCGACCGCCACCGTCTTGGTGCGGCCATGGCTGAAGCTCTGGCGCACGGTGCCGGTCGGGACCGATCCCACGGCACGCGGCTTCAGGCTCAGCGGCGCCCGTGGTCCCGTCGTCGACGGGGTTCCGGTGGGGGCCTGCGGAGTCTGGCCGTCGTTGGTCTTGTCGTTCTCGTCGCTCATCCGGTCGCTTTACTCGAGGGCGGAGAATTCCGCCGCGTCTTAGTCAAAAGTCGTCTCGTCACGCCAAAGCCTGGAAACGCAAAAAGCCGTGCGGCGTCTGCCTCTCGAAAGAGGCCTGACCCCGCCCGTCAATCCGCCCGTTCAGGCTCGTCCTTCGGGGCCTCGTTCGACCCGTTCCCGCTTGAGGAACCCGGATGGTCCGTGTCCCAGGCCGCAGGCCGAAGCGATCGAAATCCCGCCAGTCGTTCGACCTCGATGGTCCAGCGATCGGCTCTGCCGCCATGCAGCAGGACGGCGTGTATCGCATTTTCCAGCCCGAGGGCCAAACTCAAATCGTCCGCACTGAAAGCGCCGCAGACCTTGGTCGTCTGATGTCGTGCCAGGGCGACGAGCTTTCCGCGCCCGTCGGACGATCCGTCGGCGGCCTCGATCAGCCACGCGGCCTTGCCCGAGCGGATCGCCGCCGCGGATTTCTCGAAGCCGGAGATAAGCACGCCTTCGCGCCGGGCAAGACCCAGCTGGTCCAGACAGCGCCGGATCAGCAGGGTTTCAACCGTATCGGCGAGATCGGCCGACGGCTTCAGTTGGGCCTTGGCCGAGCGTGAGAACAAGTTTTTCTTCACAGCGGCGTCGATCGAGGCCCGCGAGGCCTCCACCCACATGCCGCGACCGGGAAGTTTCCGTCCAAGGTCGGGGGCGACGGCGCCGTCCGGGCCGGCGACGAAACGGATCAGTCGAGATTCATCCATGGCCTGGTGGGTCACCAGGTCCCGGCGCTCTCTATCGATCGTCGCGTCGCGAAGGCTCATGAACGGCGCACCTCATCACGCGTCTGGGGTCGGCGCGAGGTCGTCTTCGACCTCGGCGTATTCGGCGGTGACCTCGGCTTCGGCGTCGTCCTCCGGGGCGGCCTCGAACACGGCTTCGGGGTCGAAGTCGCCTTCGGCGTACTCGCCGCCTTCCTCGTATTCAGGCTCCGGCGGCTGCGGCAGTTCCGAGGCGTCGATCCAGCCGGCGGCCACGCGGGCCTGGAGGATCAGCAGTTCGGCGTCTTCCTGGGCCAGGTTGAAGCTCTCCAGAACACCGGCGACCTTGGTTCGCTCGCCGTTCTTCATCTCGTAGCCGCCGCGGATTTCGTCGGTGGCCAGATCGGCCAGGTCCTCGACCGTCTTGACGCCGCCTTCGCCCAGGGCGACGGCGATCGGCAGGGTCACACCCGGAACGGCCATGACCTCGTCCAGCACGCCCAGGGCGACGCGTTTGGCGTCCAGAATGGCGGATTGCTTCTCGAGATAGTCGCGGGCGCGGGCCTGCAGTTCCTCGGCGGTATCCTCGTCGAAGCCTTCGATCTCGGCGACTTCGTAGTTCTCGACGAAGGCCAGGTCCTCGACCGTGGCGAAGCCTTCGGTGACCAGCAGCTGGGCGATGACCTCGTCGACATCCAGGGCTTCCTGGAACAGCAGGGTGCGTTCCGAGAACTCGCGCTGGCGACGCTCTGAGTCCTGCGACTCGGTGATGATGTCGATCTGCCAGCCGGTCAGCTGGGAGGCCAGGCGCACGTTCTGGCCGCGACGGCCGATGGCCAGCGACAGCTGCTCGTCGGGCACAACCACCTCGACGCGGTCGGCTTCTTCGTCGAGCACGACCTTGGAGACTTCGGCGGGCGCGAGCGCGTTAACGATGAAGGTCGGCTCGTCCGGGTTCCACTGGATGATGTCGATCTTCTCGCCCTGCAGCTCGGCCACGACCGCCTGGACCCGCGAGCCGCGCATGCCGACGCAGGCGCCGACGGGGTCGATGGAGCTGTCGTTCGACAGCACGGCCATCTTGGCACGCGAGCCGGCGTCGCGGGCGGCGGCGCGGATCTCGATCACGCCGTCGTAGACCTCGGGCACTTCCTGAGCGAACAGCTTGGCCATGAAGCCCGGGTGGGCGCGCGACAGCATGATCTGCGGACCCTTGGCCTCCGGGCGGACGTCGTAGATGTAGGTCCGGATCCGGTCGCCGATATTGAACACCTCGCGCGGGATCGACTGGTCGCGGCGCATGATGCCTTCGCCCCGGCCCAGATCGACGATGGTGTTGCCGTATTCGACGCGTTTGACGGTGCCGTTGACGATCTCGCCGACACGATCCTTGAACTCTTCGTACTGGTTGGCCCGCTCGGCTTCGCGGACCTTTCCGGTAATGACCTGACGGGCCATCTGGGTCTGGACGCGGCCGAACTCGAACGGCGGCAGGTCCTCGACGTATTCCTTGCCGACCACGGCCTCGGCGTCGCGCTTGGACGCATCGGTCAGTCGGACCATGGCGCTATCGTTGAACTCCTCCAGCTCGTCTTCAGGCATCCAGTCGTCCTCGACGATGGTGACGTGACGGGTCAGAGCCAGTTCGCCCGTCTTCGGGTCGATCTTGGCGCGGATGTCGTGATGGGCGCCGTAGCGCGACTTGGCGCCCTTCTGGATGGCTTCTTCCAGGGCCTCGATCACGATTTCGCGGTCGATGTTCTTTTCCTGCGCGACCGCATTGGCGATCTGGAGCAGTTCCAGGCGATTGGCGGAAATACCGGTCACGGCCATCAGGCGTCGTCCTCAGAAGTCTTGGCGTTGTTTTGGTCTTCAGGCGCGCCTTCCGGCAGGCCGTCGTCTTCGGGCTCGCCCCGCGCGGCGCGGATCGCAGCCCCGCGCTTCAAGAGGGCGTCGTTCATGACCAGCTTGGCGTCCACCAGCCAGTCGAAGGGGATCAGGGCGGTCTCTTCCTCGCCGTCCAGATCGATGGCGATGTTGTCGCCGTCGGTTCCGGCCACGATGCCCTTGAAGCGTTTGCGCCCTTCGATCATCCGGTCGGATTCAAGCCGCGCTTCGAAACCCTCGTACAGGTCGAAGTCCTTGAGACGCGTCAGGGGCCGGTCGATGCCGGGCGACGAGACTTCCAGCAGATATTCGCCGGCAATGGGGTCGGCGGCGTCCAGCACCTCGGACATGGCGCGGCTCAGGCGGGCGCATTCGCCGACGTCGATGTCGTTGTCGATGGGCCGCTCGGCCATGACCTGAAGGCGGCGACGCAGGGTCCCGCCCATCAGACGCACGCGCACGATGTCCAGGCCGATCGATTCCGCGACGGGATCGATCAGCTCCAGGATCTGGCGGTCTTCGACGGTCTTGGCGCGCAAGTAGAGAAATCCGGGCAAAAGAAAAAGCGGTCGGCCATCCAAGGCCGCCGCTTTGAACGACGCCGTTGGACGCCGGTCTAACGATGTGGGAGCCCCTATAGCTCCGTCCCGTCGAAAGGGAAAGGGCGGACGCGAACGTCCGCCTTCCGGTTCCTAGTGGGAATGGGCCCGATGGCGATGTCCGCCGCCCAACAGGGTCCTGAGAAAGAAGAACACGGCGATGATCACCGAGAAGGCCAGGAACAGAGCCAGGACGGTCATCCAGAAGGTCATGCTCATCAGATCCGGCAGGGCGAACGCGCCCCCATCCAGCATCGGCCTCAGCAAGCCCACGATGATATAGACCAGGGTAGCGCCCAGGGCGGTGCTGAACAGGCCGCGCCACGCCGGCATCATGAAGGCGGCGATCAGGGCGATGATCAGGCCTACCACCTGGTTGACGCTGTCAAACCCGCTTTGAGTGAGGGCGAACAGCCCCTGCAGCAGGTTGCCCAGCTGGGCGACGAACTCTTCCATCACGCCACGCTCCGGATTTGCTACGGCCCAGCTTGGCCGTCGGCAGGGTTAACGCCGGTCTGCGGGAATGGATGCGCCCTTATCGGCCGGTGGAGCCGAAACCACCGGAGCCGCGCGCCGTGTCGTCCAGGGTCTCGACCTCGACCACGGTCGCCTGGGCCACGGCCGCGATAACCATCTGGGCGATGCGCTCGCCGCGTTTGATGACGAACGGCTCCTGGCCCAGGTTGATCAGGATGACCCCGACCTCGCCGCGATAGTCGCTGTCGATCGTCCCCGGGGTGTTCGGCGCGCTGATCCCATGTTTCAACGCGAGGCCAGAGCGCGGCCGGATCTGCGCCTCCCAGCCCTGTTCCAGCGCGATCTTGAGCCCCGTGGGCACAAGTGCCCGCGCGCCTGGCTCCAGCGTCATCGGCGCGTCATCGGGCACCGCGGCCCTCAGATCCATGCCCGCAGACCCGGCGGTCTCATAGGCGGGCAGGGCCAGGCCCTCGGCATGGGGCAGGCGCAGGATCCGAAGGGTGCTCAAGGCAGACTCTCAGGCTTTGGGAGAAAAATGATTGGCGATGCGGTCAACCAGGCGCGTGGCCACTTCGGTCTTGGAAAGGCGCGGCCAGGCGTCGGCCCCGTCCTTGGTCACCAGGAGGACCGTATTGCCATCGGTGCCGAAGACATCGGCCGAGACGTCGTTGCCGACGATCCAGTCACAGCCCTTGCGCGACAGTTTCGACCGGGCGTTGGCCTCCAGGTCTGTGGTCTCGGCGGCGAAGCCGATCACCAGCCTTGGCCGGTTCACTCCGGGCGCGGCGATGCCCGCCAGAATATCCGGGTTCTCGATCAGGCTTAGCGTCGGCGGCCCGCCCGGCGCCTTCTTGATCTTGCCGCCGGCGACCGTGTCGACGCGCCAGTCCGCGACGGCGGCCGAGAGCACCGCGATGTCGGCTGGAAGCGCCGCCTCAGTCGCCGCCTTCATTTCCATCGCCGTTTCGACGTCGATCCGGGTTACGCCGACCGGAACCGCCAGACCCGTCGGCCCGGAAACCAGCGTCACCTCGGCGCCTCGCAAGGCCAGGGCGGCGGCGATGGCGTAGCCCTGTTTGCCGCTGGACCGATTGGTCAGGCCCCGTACCGGATCGATCGGCTCGAACGTCGGGCCCGCCGTCACCACCGCCCGCCGCCCCGCCAGAGCCCGTCGGTCGGGGCCGGCCAGAAGATCGGTGATCGCGGCCAGGATCGCCGCCGGCTCGGCCATCCGCCCCGGGCCGAATTCGCCGCAGGCCATCTCGCCGTCGTCCGGCCCGACGACCGCCACGCCGTGGAAACCGTCAAACCCCTTCAACCGCGTGACATTGGCCTGTACCGCCGGATGCAGCCACATCCGCACATTCATCGCCGGCGCAAGCAGTACCCGCTTGTCCGTCGCCAGAAGCGTGGTCGAGGCCAGGTCGTCGGCCATGCCGTTCGCCGCCTTGGCGATCAGCCCTGCCGTCGCCGGCGCCACGACCACCAAGTCGGCCCAGCGCGACAGCTCGATATGCCCCATTGTCGTCTCTTCGTCGGGCAGGAAGAGGCCCATCCGCACGGGATTTCCGGTCAAGGCCGCCAGCGACAAGGGGGTGACGAACTCCGATCCGCTCGCGGTCAGCACGGCCTGCACCTCGCAGCCGGCCTTCTTCAGCAGCCGCACCAACTCCAGCGCCTTGTAGGCCGCTATGCCGCCGCCGACGATCAGCAGGATTTTTCGGGTCGTCAGGGCCGCGCTGGACATGACGCCGGTCTAGCCGCCGCGGCGCACGCCGTCGAGACGGCGAAAAAGAACATTGCAGGAACAAACAACCTGTGGCTAAGTCTCGTCTGCGGGTTTCAAATGGAGGGTGTGATGAGGGTTTGGATGACAACAGGCGTCGCCTTCGCGGCGATGCTGACCTTGACGGCTTGCGGCAACGGGGATTCAGCGGTCGAAACGCGGGATCGAACGGCCCAGGGGGCCGACGTTGCCCTGACATCGGGCGCGGGGTCTTCGGCCGGAACGACGTCGTTGGACACGGACGGAGCCGAGGCGACGGTCCTGACCGCAAATCGCCGCGAGACGGTCGATGAGAAGATCCAGCGCCTCTACGAACGCAACGGCGCGGACTTTGGCTCGCGGTCGGCCGAGGACTTTCTGGACAAGATCACCGCCTTCACGTCGCGGCCGCCTGCCGGTACGGACACCGCCACGCGTCCGAACGGTGACATCCTGCTGTATCAGGCCTCGACCAACACCTTCGCCGTCGTGGCGCGGGACGGTACAGCACGCACCATGTTCAAGCCCGACGACGGCCCGACCTATTGGGCCGCCCAGAAAGCGGCGGCCCCGACCTTCGGCCAGCGGCGATCCCAGAACTGACGGCCGGGGCGTCGGGGCGCATCGGGCGATAGCGGCCTCAACGGAAGCCTAGGCTTCTTCGGGCTTGCCGGTCATCTCGCGGATCATGTCCAGAGCCAACTTCTGCTGACGGCTGGACAGTTGCGGGGCCAGCCGCGCGATCTCGATGGTGTATCGGGTCGAGGGGAAGTCGTGATCGAAGGCGGCCGCGCCAGCCTCCCCCTCCGCCATTCCCGGTTGAGCACTCAACCCCTGGAAGAAGTATCCGACGTCCACCTTGAAGAAGCGAGCGATGTCCCAGAGCTTGGACGCCGAGATGCGATTGGCGCCCTTCTCGTATTTCTGGATCTGCTGGAAGGTCAGTCCCAGCGCCCGACCCAGATCGCTTTGATTATAGCCCAGGCTGATGCGCTTCTCGCACACCCGTCTGCCCACATGGCGGTCCACCGGGTGGGGACCATCCTCGCCGACACCTCTAACCATTGCTCGTCATACGCCTTGATTGAAACCGGCGACCTCATGCGCTCGTCCGGCCAAGCTGTCATCTGATTTCTGGGAAATGGGGATTACACCACCGCCACGCCCGCGAATGCGGTTGTCGGTCACGGCGAGACAGCCCCCGGCCTCAACTCCTTGATCAATTCGACGGCTCTCTCGGGACGGTCTTCGGGCGGCTTTGAAGCAGGGCGCGCAAGGGCTGCGACCTTGCGGCCCAACCCGCCACCTCTGTTCAAGTTGCAGCGCTTCTCATCCATTGACCGCCCGGCGCGCCCTGACGAACAAGATCGCGGCCGGCGCCAGTCCGCCAAGCACCATCAGCCAGAAAAACAGGTCGCCGACCCGGCCGTAGGGGGTGATCCCCACCGGTTGCGGCAACAGGGCGTCGATGACCCCGCTCTCGCCGGGATCCAGTCGCCGTCCGTCGATGACCCGGCCCCAGGGATCGATCATGGCCGAAACCCCCGTCGGCGTCGCCCGCACCACCGGCAGACCTGTTTCGATGGCGCGATAGCTGGCGAGGTTGAGGTGCTGGATCGGTCCCGAAGTCGCGCCGAACCAGGCGTCGTTGGACACGTTGACGATCCATTCAGGCCGGTCGCCCGCGCCCGGCGTGAACCCCGGATACAGACTTTCATAGCAGATCAGAGGCTGGACCCTGGGCGCGTTCGGCAGGTCGATCGGCGTCGGGCGCGGTCCCGGGCTGAAGTCGGCGGGCATGTGCACCAGGCTGCGCACGCCGATCGCGCCCATCAAACCGCCCAGCGGCAGGAACTCGCCGAACGGGACCAGCCGGTATTTGTCATAGACGGCGGTGACTCTCAGCCCGGCCGCGCCTTCATCGGCCATGGCGAACAGGCTGTTGTAGTACCGCGCCCGGCCATCGGGCCCTACCTCGCCCCGGGGCAATCCCATTAGCAGGGTCTGGCCCGGCTGGACCGCCCGCGCGATGGTCGACCCGTCAGGAGAATTGGGTGCGAAGACGTCGTTGAAACTGGCCGGCAAGGCCCCTTCGGGCCAGACGATCACATCGGGCTGGGCCGCGCCCGCGCGAGCAGTCAGATTGACGTAACGATCGACGATGGAGCGGTAGGTCTCGGGCGACCATTTGGACTCCTGCTGCACGTCGGCCTGGACGATGCGGATCAGGGTGTCGGTGTCGCGCACCTGGGCTCCGGCCAGCCGAACCGTACCGCCGATCACCAGGGCGGACAGGATGACGATGCCGGTCAGGGCGACGCCCGCCCGCGCCTTGCGGGATCCCGGCGCGAACAGGGGAGCAAGAGCACAGGTCGCCGCAACGGTCACGAACCCCAGCCCGTAGACCCCGACCACCGCCGCAAACTGGGAGCCCGCCGAACCGGCGGCCCAGCTGGCCCCCGCCGGGTTCCAAGGGAAGCCCGTCAACACATGGCCGCGCAGCCATTCCAGCAGGGCGAAACAGGCAGCGAAAAACAGGACGCGGAGCAAGCCATCCGGCGCGAACCGGCGATACAGGGCCGTCGCCGTCCCCCAGAACAAGCCGATACCGGCAGGCAACAGGCTGGCGGCGAACGGCGCCATCCAGGCCTGGGCCGGGTCGACAAGGAAGGCCTCGGCGACCCACCAACAGCCGACGCCGAAATAGCCGAACCCGGCCAGCCAACCCATCCAGAAGGCGCCGCGCACCGACCCCGACCGTTCGGCCAGCAGCATCAGAAGCGGATAGCCCAGCAGGCCGGGCAAGATACCGAACGGAGGATGCGCCAGGGCCGCCCCGATGCCGGCGATCAGCGCCAGGCCGATACGGGCCAAACGCCCGTCCAGGGCCCGGTTCAGGGCGGCGCTGGATTTCTGGAGAAGCTCAGTCGTCATGCGGGAGCGTGTATGGGTCGGATACGCCAAGGCTGGCAAGGATCACGCGCTCCTCGCCCTCCATGGCCTCGGCCTCCACGTCGACCTCATGGTCGCGCCCCAGCAGGTGCAGCACGCCGTGCACCACCAGATGGGTCAGATGATTGCGCAGGGTCTTGGACTGTTCCTCGGCCTCAGCCGCGCAGACGCCGTAAGCCAGGACGATGTCGCCCAGCGGCGTCGGACCGGCGACGCCGGGCATTTCGGCGGCCGGGAAGGACAGGACGTTGGTCGGCCTGTCCTTTCCCCGGAACCGGTCGTTCAGGTCGCGCACCGTTTCGTCGTCGGTCAGGAGGATGACGATGCCGCCCTCTCTATCGCCCAGAGCCGCCACCGCCGCCCGTTCGACCACCGCCTGGACACTGTCGATGGCGTCGGTCCAGTCCTTGGCCTCGACCTCGACCTCGACCTCGATCATCGCGCCGGGTCTTCCAGGTCGGGCGTCGGCCGACCCGTCGCCGCGTCGGCGTCATAGGCGCGCACGATCCGCTCGACCATGGCATGACGCACCACGTCCTGGGCCTCGAATTCAAGCACCCCCACCCCCTTCACGTCCCGCAGGATGCGCAGCGCATGGGCGAGGCCCGAGTCGCGCGGGTTGAGGAGGTCGATCTGCGAGGGGTCGCCGGTGACCACCATCCGCGCCCCCTCCCCCAGACGGGTCAGGACCATCTTCATCTGAAGACGACTGGTGTTCTGCGCCTCGTCGACGATGACGAAGGCATGGCTGAGGGTGCGGCCTCGCATGAAGGCGATCGGGGCGGCCTCGATTTCGCCCTTGTCGCGCCGACGCTGAACGTCCTCGGCGCCGAGAATGTCGTTCAGCGCCTCCCAGATCGGAGCCAGATAGGGATCGACCTTTTCGTTCAGGTCGCCAGGCAGGAAGCCCAGCTTTTCGCCCGCCTCGACCGCTGGCCGGGTGATGACCAGCCGGTCCACCTGTCCCCGACGCAGAAGCGACGCCCCGTAGGCGGCCGCGAGGAAGGTTTTGCCTGTCCCCGCCGGACCGACGCCGAAACTCAGTTCGTGGTTGGCCAGGGTGTCCAGATAGCGCGCCTGGGCGTCCGTCTTGGGGACGATAGCGCCGCGTTTGCCGATAGGCAGGGCCATGGGATCGACGCGGCGCCCGCCGCCGGTCACCCCGGTGCGGGCCGAGCCGATGCCGGCGCGCACGTCGGCCTCGTTGACCTCGGCACCCTTCGCTGCGCGCAGGGCCAGACCCTCGATCACCTGTTTGGCGCTGGCCCGGTCGCGAGCCCCGCCGTTGATCGAGATTCCGCCGCCGGGCGCCTCGATCAACACCTTGAAGGCATCCTCGATCAGGGCGACGTGGCGGCTGTTCGGCCCGATGACCGCCCGCAGCGACTCGTCGTCCAACGCAAGAAACTCGGATTCACGCGCCAATAAGCACACCTTTCAGACTGTTCTGGCTACCCTGCTCGATCTTCACCGGAACGATCCGGCCGAGCAGATGATCCGCGCCGGAGACATGCACGGATTGCAGATATGGGGATCGCCCGACGGCCTGCCCAGGATGGCGGCCCTTGCGGTCGAACAGGACATTCAGCGTTCGCCCCGTCTGCGCTTTGTTGAAGGCCCCCTGCTGTTCGATCAGGAGGTCCTGCAGCGCCTTGAGCCGGCCCTTCATCACCTCGGAGGGCACCTGGCCCGGCATGGTCGAGGCCGGAGTGCCCGGCCGGGCCGAATACATGAAGGAGAAACAGGCCGCGTAATTCACCTGTCGCACGAGATCGAGCGTGTCCTCAAACTCCCGGTCGGTCTCGCCGGGGAAGCCGACGATCATATCGCCGGCCAGGGCCAGGTCCGGCCGGACCTCGCGGATACGCCCGATCAGGTCAACGTATTTCTGACGCCCGTGCTTCCGGTTCATCAACCGCAGGATCCGGTCCGACCCCGCCTGCACCGGCAGATGCAAATAGGGCATCAGGGCCTCGACCTCGGCGTGCGCCGCGATCAGGTCGTCGGACATGTCGTTGGGGTGGCTGGTCGTATAGCGGATGCGGTCGAGGCCGGGGATGTCCGCCAGCACCCGCGCCAGCTTCGCCAGGGTCCAGACCTTTCCGTCCGCGCCCTCCCCGTCATAGGCGTTGACGTTCTGGCCCAGCAGGGTGACCTCACGCACGCCCTGGTCCGCCAGACCGCGCGCCTCAGCCAGAACGTCGGTGACCGGCCGCGACCATTCAGCGCCGCGCGTATAGGGGACGACGCAGAAGCTGCAGAACTTGTCGCACCCTTCCTGCACCGTCAGGAAGGCGGTGTAGCCCTTGACCCCGCGCATCGACGGGCCGCCCGCGTTCAGGGCGTCGAACTTTTCGTTGGGCGCGAAGTCCGCGCCGATCCGCTCCCCGCGCGACCGCGCAGTGCGCGTCAGCAGTTCCGGAAGCTGGTGATAGGCCTGGGGTCCGACGACGATGTCGACCGCCGGCTGGCGCAGCATGATCTCCTCGCCTTCCGCCTGGGCGACGCAGCCGGCGACGGCGATGGTCATCCGCGCCTCGCCGCGTGCGATCTTGCGCTCACGCAGTTCCCGCATCTTGCCGAGCTCGGAATAGATCTTCTCGGCCGCCTTCTCGCGGATGTGGCAGGTATTCAGGATGACGAAATCGGCGGCTTCGACCTCGTCGGTCGTGGCGTAGCCCAGCGGGCGCAGGACATCGGCCATTCGTTCCGAGTCATAGACGTTCATCTGGCAGCCGTAGGTCTTGATGAACAGCCGCCTGGGCCCCGGGATCGGGGCGGCGGACGTCTCAACCTCCGGAGCAGTCAGAGTCTCGGACATGAGGCGCTTATGAGTGCCGAGCCAAAGGCCTGCAAGATCACCAAGCCGGCAAGGCTCAGGACAGCTGGCCGGGATCGACGCGAGCGGCGTTGCGCGTGTAGATCAGGCCCTCGCGCTTGGACGGCTCGGTGCCTTCAATGGCCTTGCCGTAGAGCTCCAGCTTGTGCCCGACCAGTTCAAAGCCGAGGCGTTCGGCGATCTCGGTCTTCAGCCGTTCAATCTCGGCGTCGAAGAACTCGATGACCTCGCCGGTCCTGGTGTCGATCAGGTGATCGTGGTGATCGTCGCCCGCCTCTTCATAGCGGCTGCGGCCGTCGCCGAAGTCATGCTTTTCGACCACGCCCGCCTCTTCGAACAGGCGCACGGTGCGATAGACGGTGGCGATCGAGATGTGCGGATCGATGGCGGAGGCGCGGCGGTACAACTCCTCCACGTCGGGGTGATCCTCGGCGCTGCCGAGAACGCGGGCGATCACCCGGCGCTGTTCGGTCATGCGCATGCCGCGCTCGGCGCAAAGTTTTTCAATCCGGTCCATAGGCTGTGAAGATAGAGGGGCTAACCCCCCGTGGGAAGCCGTTCAGACCAAGTTGAGAACCAGAAGCAGGGCGTCCACGGCCGGGCCGTCCGTACGCAGATAATAGCGTGGTCGTCGTCCCGCCGCCTCGAAGCCAAGCGCGCCGTAGAGGGCGCGGGCTGGAGCGTTGTCCTCGGCCACTTCCAGGAACATTCGCGTCGCGCCGATCGCGGCCGCGCGAGCCGTCGCGGCGCGGAGCAGACAGGCGCCCAGGCCCTTCCGGCGGGCGGCGGGCCGGACGGCCAGGGTCAGAATTTCCGCCTCGTCGGCGACGGTGCGGATCAGGACGAAACCGTCCGCGTCGCCTTCCAGAAAGACGCCGGCCTGACCCAGAAGGTCGGCGAAGGCCGTCGCAGACCACGGCGCGTCGAACGCTGCCGCGTGCAGGCCAGCAAGCCCTAGGGCCAGATCGCCCGGATCGGCCACGGTCATCATGCGCCCGAAACGACGGGGCGCGCCTGACCGGGCAGGCGGGTCGGCGGGGTCGCGTCGGGCGCGCGCAGATAGAGGGGTCGCGGCGGATGGATCGCGGGGTCGAGCGCGGCGGTCAGGGCGGCGAGCGCGGCGGGGTCGGGAGCGGTCACTGTCGAAACCTCGCCTCCGACCAGGGTCGCACCCGACCCTGTGATGCGCCAGGACCGGTCGGCGAGGCGCGCGATGGCGTCTTCCAGCGACACGGCCTCCGGCTCCGACGCCGGGTGACCGGTCTCGAACAGCTGCAGATAGACCTGTCCCCGGCGCGCATCGATCACAGCCGCCGTCGTTCCCTGTCCGCCATCGGCGGACAGGGCCAGGGCCGCGAGGGTCGATACGCCGACAACCGGCAGACCGAGCGCTGCGCCCAGTCCTTGGGCGAAGGCCAGTCCGACCCGCAGGCCGGTGAAGGAGCCCGGGCCGACGGTGACGCCGATCC
Organism: Brevundimonas sp. TWP3-1-2b1; assembly: GCF_049896165.1. Lineage (NCBI taxonomy): Bacteria > Pseudomonadati > Pseudomonadota > Alphaproteobacteria > Caulobacterales > Caulobacteraceae > Brevundimonas > Brevundimonas sp. TWP3-1-2b1. The sequence goes on from NZ_JAFCTT010000003.1 coordinate 48,858, forward strand.
GGTCCAGCGCCTCGAACCCGCCGCCGGCCTCCGCGACCGCGTCGCGGACGAAACCGCCCAGCCGTTCGGAGTGACCGCGGGCCATGACATCGGACCGCAGGCCCAGGGCGCGGCCCTCCTCGAACACTGCAGCGGTGCAGGCGTCCAGCGCCGTGTCGATGACCAGCACCCTCATCGGGCGGACCCGGTCAGGACGCGGGCGCCAGGGCCTCGGTGATCCGCGCCAGGGCCTGTCTCAGGTTTCGATCGCGGATCAGTGGGAAGGCGGCCGCCACGGCTCGCCCTTCGGGCGTCGCGGTCATGAAACGCAGACGTGACAGGTCTTCGCTCTCCGAAGCCTCCCCCGACGAGCGATCCGGAAACAGCGCGCCCGGCGCGACCCCCAGGGCGATTGCAATGTCGTTCAGACGCGACGCCGAGACCCGATTGGCGCCCGCCTCGTATTTCTGGACCTGTTGCGGGCTGACGCCGAGCCGTTGAGACAGGGCCGTCTGCGACAGACCCATGGCCGCACGCCGCTCCGCAATGCGGTGTCCGACCAGGGCGTCGAGGGCGGCGGGGGAACGAGGCATGCAGGCGGCTCCGGCTTTGCTGCTGACCGGATCGTTTCATGTCGCCGCGCAAAACGCAACCTTTTCGTTTCATTCCTCCAACCTCGCGCGGACAGCCGCCACCCGGGTGACCGAGTTGCGATCCAGACTGGTCTCGGCCCCCAGTCCGGCCGGACCGCCCTTTACATACAGGCGGTCGCCGTCGGCGCTCTGGTACATCCGGACCAGTCGCGTCCCGTCCGCCAGATCGATGACGCAGCCCTGGTCCCGGCGCGGCCAGCGGCCCGGATCGAACTCCAGCACCACCCCGGACGCGGCCCAGGGCGCGAGGTCGTCATTGGAAAGCTGCATCCGCTCGGTCGCGTCCGCATGCGGCCCGGGCGGCGGACGGAAGGCGCGGCCGAGGCTTTCGACGCCGGTCGCTGGCGGTGCAGGCGCCGGACCTTCCCGCGCGAGGATCAGGGCAAGATCCTCGGGTGTCGCGTCCAGGGCGCCGGTCAGGCGGCGCTGGACATCGGGGCGAAACAGGCCCGGCCGTTTGCCGCTTTCGTAGAGACCCCAGCCCTGGCTGGTCATGCCGATGCGGGCGCCGGCTTCCGCCTGGCTCAGGCCGACGGCGCGGCGCAGGGTCGCCAGTCCCTCGCCGAGGGCGGCGGCGTCCGGGTCGGATGCGAAGCGGGCCATACCGGATTGTGCCTCAGACGCCAGTGTCAGGCGAGACGGAAACGTTTCACGTCGCTCCAGCAGCAAATGACCGTGTCGCGAGCGATAGCGGTCAAAAACGGGCGATCAACAGCGCCCCTAGATGACCTGTTCGACGCTGGTCACTTCGGGGACGTAGTGTTTCATCATCTGCTCGACCCCGGCCTTCAGCGTCATGGCCGAGGAGGGGCAGCCGGCGCAGGCGCCGCGCATTCGCAGGCGCAGGATCCCGCTCTCCTCGTCGAAGGCATCAAACAGGATGTCGCCGCCGTCCTGGGCCACGGCCGGGCGGATGCGGCTGTCGAGCAGAGCCTTGATCTCGGCCACGATCTCGGTGTCGTCGGCGCCGTCATCGACGCTCGTCTCGCCGTCGCGCAACAGGGGGGCGCCGGAGACGAAATGATCCATGATCGCAGACAGGATCTCCGGCTTCATCTCCGACCAGTCGCGGCCGTGTTCGACCTTGGTCACCGAGACATAGTCGGCCCCGAAGAAGACGCCGGAGACGTCCTCCAGGGTGAACAGGGCCTCGGCGAGCGGCGAGGCCGTCGCCTGGTCGATCGACAGGAACTCGCTCGAACCGCCAGGGGCCACATCGCGGCCGGGCAGGAACTTCAGGGCGTTCGGGTTCGGGGTCGGTTCGGTCTGGATGAACATGGACTGGAGATGCGCTCGGCTGGGGCGGTTCGCAAGTGCGGTGCTGTCTCCGCTCTCGGGAGGAAAGCCGGGGTCCAGACTCAGAAATCGGAGTCCGGATAGTCCGTAGAGTCCGATCGGCCCGGCCTCGAAAACACCGTCCGAAGCGTCCGATGCGTTCGCCCATTGATCTTCCGCACGAGGAAGGAGTGGGGGCCGCGACTCTAAAAAGAGAGTCGACGGAGTCGACAGAGTCGACATCGGGCGGCTGGCTGGCTGGCGATGTCAAAGACCGGCAGCAGTGTCTCACGGTTTTCGACGGCGGCTGGAATAGAGCTCTATTTCAGGACCGGCCTTTGTTTTCAAAGGTGCAATCCGGGCGTCCGTTGATGGGTATGGCGCCTTCTCCCTCCCCCGAGGGGGAGGGAGAAGGTCTTGTGCCTGAGCATGATCGTTTGCCGGACTCGCGAAGCGGTTCCTCCTCAGCCGATCAGGCTCTACGCCAGATCCTCGATCTCGGCGTCGGTCAACTCTCCCGGCACGATGGTCACCGGCAGTTTGCGCCCGCCGAAGCCGGCGCCCTGTTTGAGCACCGCCGACACCAGAGGACCCGGACCCCGGCTGCCCGTCCCGGCGGCCAGGACCAGGATCTTGATCTCAGGATCGTCGCCGCAGACCTTGCGGATGGCCGCCTGGGGCTCGCCCTCCTCGATCAGGAAGACCGGTTGGGCCCCCGAGCGTTCCTGCGCCTCTTCGCCCAGCCGGTTCAGAAGCGCTTCGGCCTCGGCCCGCTGCTGGCGCTGGATTTCGTCGCGCACCCCGGCCCAGTGCTCGTCCGACCCCCCCGGAATGATCCGCAGCAGGGCCACCCTGCCGCCGGTCGACCGCGCCCGGCGCGAGGCATAGCGCAGGGCCGCCTCGAACTCGGGGCTGTCGTCGACGACAACGAGGAACTTCCGGGCCATCAAAGCGCGCCCACGACCTGGCGGATCTGGCCATTGGCGATGGTCAGTTTGGCGAAGGTCCAGCCCGTGCCCGAGGCCTCGATCTCGTCCACGGCGGCGCGAACGCCCTCGACCACGACCTGACGCGGTCCGATCCAGGCGTCCACGGCCGCTTCGGCGGTCGCCTCGGTGTCGCCCACCGCCGGTTCGGAGGCCAGCGCCACCGCGCGGGTCAGGGCGACCTGTTCGGCCATCAGGTCCTCGATAAGGCGACGCACGGCCAGGCGATCGAAATGATCGCCCGACGGCACGGCGCCGGCGGCAGCGCGCAGGCGGTCGAAGTCGAAGGCCGCGCCCACCTGGTGATAAAGGCGCGCCATCCGGGGCTCGGACCAGCCGGCGTCCTTCGCCAGATCACCGACGTCGGCCGTGGCGACCAGGGGACGCAGCATGGAGATGGTCTGGGCAAGGTCCTCGCCCACTCCCATGCCGGCGAACGACTTCAGCCGATCGGCCAGACGCCCCTGTTCGAAGCGCGACAGGACATCACCGCCCGCGCCCCGCAGAGCATCGGCCGCCGGGCGATAGGCCTCGATCAGTCCCTGGACCGTCGCCCCCGCCTTGCCTGCGCGGCGCGCCAGCCAGAAGGTCTGGCGCCGCAGGACGGTGGAGATTTCCAGATAGAGGGCTGTCTGGGTCTCGGCCGGAACCTTGAGGTCCAGCGCACTGACCGCGTCCCAGGCCTCGTCGAGGCGGAAGACCCGCCGCGCGGCCTCGAAGGCGATGACCAGGGCCGTCGTGTCGCACCCGGCCGCCGCCCGCAGGCGATCGGGGAAGGTGGGGCCCGTCATGTTGACGATCTCGTTGCAGAGAACCGTCGCCACGATCTCGCGCCGCAGCCGGTGGCCGCGCATCTGCTCCTCAAACCGGGCCAGCGGTTCGGGGAAGTAGCGGACCAGGGTCTCCTCGAAGAACGGATCCTCCGGCGCCTTCGAGGCCACGATCTCATCGGCGAGTTCCAGCTTGGAATAGGCCATCAGCACGGCCAGCTCCGGCCGGGTCAGGGCCAGGCCCGCCGTCTTCATCTCGCCGATGCGGACGTCACCCGGAAGGCCCTCGACCTTGCGGTCCAGTTTGCCGCGCGCGGTCAGCGCCTGCATGAAGCGCTGCTGGGTGTCGAGCGCGCCGGCCCCCTCAGCCTGCTGCAGGGTCAGGGCCAGGGTCTGGTCGTAGTTGTGGGCCAGAACCTTCAGCCCGACCTCTTCGGTCATCGAGGCCAGAAGGGGCACCCGCTCCGCCAGCGGCAGGACGCCATTGGTGACCGCCGAGCCGATCAGGATCTTGATGTTGACCTCGTGATCGGAGGTGTCGACCCCGGCGGAGTTGTCGATGGCGTCGGTATTGATGCGTCCGCCACCGGCCGCGAAGGCGATCCGCCCCGCCTGGGTGAAGCCGAGGTTGGCCCCCTCTCCCACCACCCTGACCCTCAGTTCGTCGGCATTGATCCGCAGGGCGTCCGTGCCCTTGTCCCCGACCTGGGCGTCCGTCTCGAGCGCGGACTTCACATAGGTGCCGATGCCGCCGAGATAGAGCAACTCCGCCGGCGCCTTCAGGATCGCGCGGATCAGGCTGACGGGGTCCAGGGCCGTATCGGTAATGTCGAGGGCGGCGCGGATCTCCGGGGTCAGTTCGATCGACTTGGCCGAGCGCGAGAAGACTCCGCCGCCTGCAGAGATCAGCGTCTTGTCATAGTCCTGCCAGGACGAACGCGGCAGGGCGAACAGGCGGTCGCGCTCGACCCACGACGAAGCCGGATCCGGGGTCGGGTCGATGAAGATGTCGCGGTGGTCGAAGGCGGCGACCAGTTTTGACGCCTTCGACAGCAACAGGCCGTTGCCGAACACGTCGCCTGACATGTCGCCGACGCCGACCACGGTGAAGGGCTCGGTCTGGATGTCCTTGCCGATTTCGCGGAAGTGGCGCTTGACCGCCTCCCAGGCGCCGCGCGCCGTAATGCCCATGGCCTTGTGGTCGTAGCCGACCGACCCGCCCGAGGCGAAGGCGTCGTCCAGCCAGAAGCCGTAGTCGGCCGAGACCCCGTTGGCGATGTCGGAGAAGGTCGCCGTCCCCTTGTCGGCGGCCACGACCAGATAGGGATCATCCCCCTCGAAGGCGACGACGTTGGACGGATGGGTGACCAGGCCGTCGGCGGCGATGTTGTCGGTGATGTCCAGCAGGCCCGACAGGAAGGTCTTGTAGGCGCGGATGGCCTCGGCCTGCTGGGCGTCGCGATCGCCGCCGGCGCGCACGATGGCCGACAGGTATTTCGGGAAGAAACCGCCCTTGGAGCCGACCGGCACGATGACGGCGTTCTTGACCTGCTGGGCCTTCACCAGACCCAGGACCTCGGTGCGGAAATCGTCGCGGCGGTCAGACCAGCGCAGGCCCCCGCGCGCGACCGGGCCGAAGCGCAGGTGGACGCCCTCGATGTGCGGCGCCCAGACGAAGATCTCGCGGTAGGGTTTGGGCAGGGGCAGGTCGTCGAGTTCGCGCGAGGCGATCTTGATCGAGATGTGCGGCTTGAAGCCGCCGTCGCCCCCCTCTTGATTGGGCGTCGCCTGATAATAGTTGGTGCGCTTGATTGCCCCGACCAGGGCCATCATCCGGCGCAGCGCCCGGTCATGGTCCAGCGACTTCACGTCCATCAGCAGAGCGTTGATCGTGTCCGTCAGTTCGGCGCACGCAGACGCACGATCATCGGCCGGACCCCCTTGGGCCGGGTCGAATTTACAGGCGAAGAAGGACAGAAGGGCGCGGGCGATGGCGGGATAGTCGCGCAGCGCCTCTTCCTGCACCGCCTGGGAGGGATCGAGACCCGTCTGCTGGCGATAATGGGCCAGGGTGCGGATCAGGGCCGCCTCGCGCCAGCCGACGCCGAGTTCGAGCACCAGACGGTTGAAACCGTCGCTCTCGGTCTGGCCGGACCAGACGGCCGAGAAGGCCGCTTCGAACGGGCCCTTGATGTCGCCGAACTCGAGCGACGCGCCGCGCGGATCCTCCAGCAGGAATTCGTGGACGTGGATCTCCTGGGCCGAGCCGGTCTGGCCGGCGGGCCGGATGGCGTGGCCGAACTCCTCCAGCGTCTTCAGGCCCATGTCGGCCAGGATCGGCAGGACGTCGGACAAGGGCACCGCCGCGCCGCGACGATAGAGTTTGAAGCGGAATTGCAGCGGGCTGTCGTCGGCATGGCGGAAGGCGCGCACGGCGACAGGTTCGCCGACGGTCGTGTCGCCCGTTTCGTTCAGGCGATCGATTTCCTGCAGGTCATTGACCGCCTCTGCGGCGTCGTAGCGCTCCCGGTAGCCCGGTCCGAAGGCTTCGGCCCAGCGAGCGCTCATGGCGCCGATCTCGCTGTCGTCGATCTCGGCGGCGCGGAGTGCGCCTTCGAAGCGATCGACCCAGCTGCGGCCGGTCTCGATGATCTCGGCGTCCAGAGCCCGCGCGTCCGGGGTCGGGTGATCGCCCGGGGTCACGCCGATGATGTAGTGGATGCGCACCAGGGGCGCGTCCGACAGCTGCGGATACCAGGCCGACAGACGTCCGCCCCAGGCCCGGGCGAGGATGCGGCCGATCCGCTCGCGCACCCCGGCGTCGTAACGCTCACGCGGCACGAAGGCCAGGACCGAGACGAACCGGTCGAACGGGTCCTTGCGGGTGAAGATCTTGATCCGGGGCCGGTCGAACAGGTGCAGGATGCCCAGAGCCGTGGTCAGCAGCTCATCCTCTGTGATCTGGAAGAGTTCGTCCCGGGGATAGTTCTCCAGGATGTTCTTCAACCGCTTCTCGTTGTGACTGCCGGGCACCTTTCCGGCGCGGTCCAGGACCTTGGCGACCTTCCTGCGGATCAGCGGCACCTGTGACGGCGGTCGGTCATAGGCCTCGGCGGTGAACAGGCCGACGAAGCGGGTCTCGCCCGAGGGACGGCCGTCGTCGCCGTACCGTTTGACCCCGACGTAATCCATATAGGCGCGGCGATGGACGCGGCTGCGCAGATTGGCCTTGGCCACGGTGACCGGGTCCGACAGGTCGATCTGCCGCTTCATCTGGGCGGTCAGGACGGCGGGCTCCGAGGTGCGCCTCAGAACCGTCCGCTCGGGATCGCGCAGGACGCCGACGCCGGCAGCGGACTGGTCCAGCGGGGCCTCGGCCGCATAGCCCCCGTCCGAGGTGCGCGGATAGTCGTAGTCGCGGGCGCCCAGGAAGACGAAGGCGTCGTCGTTGAGCGAGCGCAGGAACTCCAGGTTCTCGGCCACGATCTCCGGGTCGATGCCGCCGGGGCAGGCTTCCAGATGGGCGATCGAGCGCGCCATCAGTTCGTTCATGGCCGGGTAGTCGGCGACGGCCGTGTGCACGTCGGCCAGGGTCTGTTCGACGCCGGCCTTGAGCGCCTCGCGGCGTTCGGGCGGCAGGGGATCGATGACAAGGACGATCAGGGATTCACGGGCGTCGGCGGCGGCCTTGCGCGTGCCGTCGGCCTGTCGGGCCAGATTCAGGACCGGGTGGAACAGGGCGCGGACCGAAACGCCGGTGTCGGCCAGTTCGCCCATGACGCTGTCGACCAGGAAGGGCCTGTCGTCCTGGACGATGCGAAGGACGTCATAGGGGGTCGCGCGGCCCCCGGCGGCGGACAACGGCTGGACCAGGACCCGGGATTCGCCCGGCGTCCTGCGTTCAGCCCAGCGCCAGGCGTCGGCCAGAACGGCGCCGACGTCTTCTCCCGCCAGTTCCGGCGTCTCGTCCTCGGCGTAGTCTTCCCAGGCCTGGGTGACGAAGGACTGCTCCAGCCCGTCCAGGGTCCCTCCGCCCCCCAGAGCCTCCGCGAAGGTCCGTTGCAGCGCCTCCGGGCTGGAGGGCTGGGAGGAGGTGCGGAGGTCGCCAGGCATGGGCAGGGTCTCGAAAGGCGCGGCAGGGCCGCCAGGATCTGGACCGGACGCTATCGATCGACTGTTACTGCGGTATCACCAAGACGACGCGTCCCGTCCCTGATGGCTGGATAGGCTGGTCCGTGCGGCCGGGGAAGGCCGGAAACGACAAACGCCGGGTCCTCTTTCGAGAACCCGGCGTCTGATCACCGTTTACTGATCGAGGGGAAGATCAGAAACGGTAGTTCATGCCGATCCGGACGGCATGCAGGCCGAAGCGGCCGTTGGAACGTCGCATGTCCGTACCCGTGGTGTTGGGGGTCAGGACGAAGGGATTGGTTGCGATTGCATTGCCCCGCCCGACGCGGATGTCGAAATCGGGCGCTTCCAGCGAGGTGTAGAGATACTCGCCGGTCACGCTGAGGTTTGGAGCCAGCCTGTATTCAACGCCGCCGCCGGCTTGGTAGCCGTCGGCCTGGTCGTCATCCGTAGTGGCGGTGAAGCTGTTCTGGGTGTTCGACGAGTAGAACTGGTTCGACATCTCGCCGGTCGCGCCGCCTGCCGTGCCGTAGATCAAGGCCGGACCCAAGGCGTAGCCGACCCGGGCGCGCAGGGCGGCCAGGTTCTGCAGCTTGCGCTCGAAGGTGTAGGAGGCCGGCGTGGTCGAATAGGAGGTCACGCTGTCTTCAGCGCCCGCAAAGCCCGAGTATTCCGCCACGGCTCCGACCACGAAAGAGCCGAACTGGAAGTCCCAGCCCGCGCGAATGCCGCCTTCGGAGCCGCTGGCGTCGTCATCACAGCCGGCGGTCGGCACATTGCCGTTGGCCGAGCCGCCGCACGAACCGGCGCTGAAGGCGTCGGCGCCGGCCGTAGTGACGACCGTATCGCCGAAGTTTCCGTCCAGGTTTCGGTCGAACCGGAGACGCTCGTCGTCCTGGTGGTTGGCCTTTGTGGCGCTGCCGTAGACGCCGACATAGGGGCCCGACCAGTCGGGCATGGCGGTCCCGTTCGGCATCCAGCTCTGGGCCATGGCCGGCGCGGCGACACCCGTGAGAAGCAGCGCCGTGGCGGCCGTGGAGATGATTTTGATCATGTTTTTCCGTCCTTGGTCGAACGCGACGCAGAAGCGCGGCGGGGCAACCCTTCCGGCGAGCCTAACGACAGGGACGTCCGCGCGTTCCTCACAGATGCAGTGCGCGCGTGGATTTCAAGGAGGGCGGGGTGCTCACCGAATCGCTGATTCGGCAAAGAAAAAGGCCGTCGGACGGGCGTCCGACGGCCTCTCTTGGACCGGCGCTGGAGGGGGGAACGGGCGCCGGTCGATGCCGCCGCGGCCTTGGGGAGGGGAGGGGGCCGCGACGTCTGGATGGCAGATGGGATCGACGGAACCGGGCCGCAAGGGGTCGGGTTTCAGGGCTCTGCGGCTCCGGCGCGCGGCGGTTTGACGCGGGCCGGACGGCGGGCCGGGGGCTTGTGCGCGGGCTCTGCGTCCTCGTCGGCATAGGGGCGGCCGTCGCCGGACAGCAGGATGGCGATCCACATCGATCCCTTGAACTCGGCCAGGATGGCCATGGCCATGACCGCCAGAGGCGTCGACAGGAACATGCCGACCACGCCCCACATCTTGCCCCACAGGGCCAGGGCCAGAAGAACCGCGACCGGGTCGATGTTCTGGTTTTCGCCCTGCATGCGCGGCTGGATCGCGTTGCCGACCACGAACAGGATCAGCTGCAGCCCCACCAGCAGGATCAGGGCCGGCCAGTAGGTGGGAAACTGGACCAGGGCGAACAGGGGCGGCGCGAGACCGGCGATCGCCCCGCCCAGCACCGGAATGAAGCCGACCACGAAGATCACGAAGGTCCAGAACTCGGCGTTCTGCAGGCCTACCAGACGCATCAGGATCCAGGCGGCGACGCAGATGATGCCCCCGGTCACGGTCTGGACCCACAGATAGCCCTCGACCCCGCTTCGCACGCGTTCGAATACCTCGCTGGCCTCCTGGCGCGCCTCCCGGTTGGGGAACAGATTGACCAGCTTGCGCCGGAAGCCCGTCTGGGCCGCCAGCAGGAAGGCCAGATAGACCATGACGAAGAAGGCGCCGGAGACAACCCCCTGCACCTGGAAGGCCAGGGTGGTCAGGTAGCCGCGGATATCCAGCCCGGCGAACAACTCATGGGCCGTCGGGGGCGTCGCCATGCCGAACAGCCGCCCGCCGTCGGCGATGATAGCGTCGATCCGGGGCCCAATGCCGCTGGACACCCCCGAGGCGTCGGTGAAGAACCCGGCCGCCCCGTTCACGATGAAGGCGATAGAGGCCAGGAAAGCCAGGACCACGACAGCCAGGGCCGCCGTCCCGGCCAGGTGACGAGGCAGACGAGTCCGGTCCTCGATGAACCGCTTCACCCCGTCGATCATGATCAACAGGAAGATCGCCATCGCCAGCGGCGTCAGGATGTCCCGCAGCCAGTAAAGCGCCGCTCCCCCAGCCACCACGGCCAGGGTCACCAGGGCGTTGCGGGCCACAGTCGATGTCGGAACGGCGATCGGTGGTTTCATGACTGGTCTTTTCGGGGGCGTCGCGGCGCCGGTCAATCGCCGATTGGCGCGCGAGCCGGCCACGGCTAAGCATCGGACAAGGAGATTTGCATGACCGACGCCGCCGCCAGCCCCGGCCTGTTCCTGGGCCAATCCTCGAACGGGGCCGCCGATGGGGAGACGCCACAGCGCGAGATCCTGCTGTGGAATCGGGCCAACCGGCACGGTGTGATCGCGGGTGCGACCGGCACCGGCAAGACCGTCACGCTGCAGATCATGGCCCAGGGTTTTTCGGAAATGGGCGTCCCGGTCTTCTGCGCCGACGTGAAGGGAGATCTCTCGGGAATCAGCCAGGTCGGAACCCCGAACGAGAAGCTGCTGGCCCGCGCCGCCGGGATGAACCTGACCCTGGCGCCGAAGGCCGCGCCGACGGTGTTCTGGGATCTGTACGGGCAGAAGGGGCACCCGGTCCGGGCGACCGTATCGGAGATCGGGCCGCTGCTGATGGCGCGGATGCTGGACCTCAATGACGTGCAGGAAGGCGTCCTGACCGTCGCCTTCCACGTCGCCGACAAGGAGGGCCTGCTGCTGCTCGATCTCGACGACCTGAGATCCATGCTGACCTATGTCGCCGAGAACGCCGCCCGCATCGGCCGCGAGGTCGGCAATGTGGCGCCCGCCTCGATCGCCTCGATCCAGCGCGCCCTGCTGCAGCTGGAACAGGACGGCGGCGACGCCTTCTTCGGCGAACCGGCGCTGAAACTGACCGACATGATGCGGACGTCGCTGGACGGCCAAGGACGTGTTTTGGGTCAGGTCAATGTGCTCGACTCGACTCGGCTGATGAACAGCCCGCGCCTGTACGGCGCCTTCCTGCTGTGGCTGATGTCCGAGCTGTTCGAACAACTGCCCGAGATCGGAGACCCCGAGAAACCGCGTCTCGTCTTCTTCTTCGACGAGGCCCACCTGCTGTTCAGGGACGCGCCCAAACCCCTGCTGGAGAAGGTCGAACAGGTCGTGCGCCTGATCCGGTCCAAGGGGGTCGGGGTCTATTTCATCACCCAGAACCCGGCCGACATCCCCGACAGCGTCCTGGCCCAGCTCGGCAACCGCATCCAGCATGCGCTGCGCGCCTACACCCCGTCCGATCAGCGCGGGCTGAAGGCGGCGTCGGACAGTTTCCGGGTCAATCCGGCCTTCGATACGGCCGAGGCCATCCAGGGGCTGGGCACCGGCGAGGCCCTGGTCTCGACGCTGGACGAGAAGGGGGCGCCCCGCGTCGTGGCCCGGACCCTGATCCGGCCGCCGGACAGCCGTCTGGGGCCGGCCACCGATGCCGAACGCGCCGCCGTCATGGCGGCCAGCCCGGTGAAGGGGGTCTATGACACCGTGGCGGACCGCGAGTCCGCCGAGGAAATCCTCGCCGCCCGCCACGCGCAAACGGAGGCCGCAACAGCGCCGGCCGGGAAACCCGCGCCACAGGGTCGGGCTCCGGCGGCTCCGAAGGCGCCGCCTGCGCCCAGGGCGCCGCGCAAATCAAATCGTCAGACTCCGATGGAGGCCCTGACCAAGTCGGTGCTGCGCACGGCGGGATCGACCCTGACCCGGGAACTGCTGCGCGGCATTCTGGGGGGCTTGCGCCGCTAGAGCGTTCGGCGGTCAAGGGGAATGAAAGGAGCGCGGACCTCCAGGTCCGCGCTCCAACGGCGCCGCAACTCACCCGTCGAAAGCTCCAGGCTAGACCATCGAGCCCAGACGGGCGTTGGCGAGATCGGCGATCACGCCGGTGACCTGGGCGCCCGACCCCGTCTGGGACAGGAGTTTGGACAGGTGGGGCGACAGTTTGCGGGTGTCGACCAGCACCATGGCCCAGCCGAGGAACAGCTGGGCCTGGACCGGCCAGCGGGCCAGGACGCGCACATTGCGATGCCGCGCGTCGGCCTCGATGTCCGCCATCAGGGCGGTCAGCGCTTCGGGATCACCCTCCAGCACCTGGACGAAGGTTCCTGCCTGATAGGCCAGGGCGCCGGTGATCCGGCGTCGGCCGTTGTTGCGCACCGAGGTCGCCACGATCTCGGACAGGTCCATAGGACCTTCGGCCGTGCTGACCGCGTCGCTGCGATACACGAGGCGTTCGAGCACGCGCTCCGTGAGGGGCTGCGGCGTGCGAACGGTCGGGGATGTCATGGGAGGATGGCCAGGCGGCGAATCCGCCGCCCATCTAGGCGCTTTTCACCAGAAACCCTAACGGCGCGGGAATTCAGCGGGGCGGCTCAGGGTCTCGGAAGCAGCCGCCACATGCGCAGGGGGTGCCGCACCGCCCCGGCCTCCGCCCCCGCCGCCTCGCCCCGGCCCATGTAGAGATCGGCGCGCACCGGGCCGCGAATGGCCGAGCCGGTGTCCAGCGCCATGACCAGACCGGTGTAGCCATGCCGCGCCCCGACCAGGTTTCCGGCGCCGGCCGAGATCCACACCAGATCGCCATAGGTCCAGCTAGCCGGATCCACCGCGATGGCCCGCCGGGCCTGCAGGGGTACACCGGCCGCGCCCGCCGGATGTCCGCCGTCGTCGGGGTCCAGCGAGAAATAGATGTAGCGGGGGTTCAGGGCCGTGATCGCCCGCGCCTCCGGCCCGCGATGGGCCGCCAGCCAGGCGCGGATCGCCTCGCCTGAGGTTCCGTTCGTCGGCAGGAGGCCGCGCTCCGCCATCGGCCGGGCGATGCCGACGAAGGTCCGGCCGTTGTCGGCGGCATAGGCGGCGCGCGCCTTCGATCCGTCCTCGAACGTCAGATAGCCGGACCCCTGGATCTGGAGGAAGAACAGGTCCTCGGCGCGCATCCAGGCCAGGGGCGGCGAGAGCGTGGGCCCGGCCTCGATCACGGCGCGCTCGTCCAGAACCTGGCCGCGCGACCAGCCGGAGGGGCGGCCGAGAACGGGGGTGTCGAACTCCCGGTCCGCGGTGCGCCGGGCCGGGTACTCCGGAGCGAAATAGGCGGTCAGCAGGGGTGACCGGCCCTCAGCGGGTTGGGCCTCCACGATCCGGAAGCCGTCCTCGAAGAAGGCCCTGGCCATGGAAGGCGTCACCGGGCGTGATGTCTGCTTGATGTGCTGGGATCGCTCGCACTGACGCACGGCAGCCGCCTCACGCGCGACGCGGCAGGTCTCGGCATAGGCCTGGAAGGCGGCGAGGTGGTCTTCATCGGCCCAGCCGGGAAGGCTCTGCGGGCCCGGCAGGCTGGAAACCTGCGGCGGAGCGGTCGGTGTGGGACGCGTCGGCGAGACCGGAGGCTCGGGCCGGGGCGTCGCACACCCCGCCAGGAGCAGGAGCGCGCCCGCCAGTCCGAGCCTCAGGCCGAGTCCCAAGGCGCGGCCGCCCCTAGGCGTTGGCGGGTTCGACGCGGGCGAGGACCCAGTTGGGGTCTGCGGCGCCCAGGGAGCGTTCGAAGGTCCAGTGCTCGGCCGTGCGACGCTCTTCGATGCGGGGCTCGGCCGGAGCGCCCGGAGTCGCCTCGCCCTCGGGCGGAAGGACCCTGGAGCGGATCTCGGCCAGAAACCGGACCTTGGCGACGGCGCGGTCGCCCTCGGCCGAGGCCAGTTCCAGGTCGGCGCGCGGCGCGTGCAGGAATTCGACCTGCTCGGTCTCGCCCCGGGTCTCGCGGGCGGCGATGCCGGTCTCGAACGAGGCGAGGACTGCGGGGGTCAGCAGCGGCTTCAGAGCCGCGCGGTCGCCGGAGGCGTAGCCCCGCACGATGGTTTCATAGGCCTGGCGGGCGCCGTCGATGAACTTGGCCGGATCGAAGGCCGGGTCGCGGGCGCGCAGCGAGGCGGCGGCAGCCAGGGTGGCGGCGTCGAGCGCAGGCACGCGGGCCTGGGCTTCGGGACCCGTCACGCCCGTAGCGGGCAGGGCTGGCGTCTTGGCGTCCTCCTGCGGCTGACGGCCGACCTTCTTGCCCAGCACATTGTAGAGCTGGAACAGGACGACCGCGGCGATCACGGCGAAGATGACGAGCTGGAACTGTACCGGCACGGGGTATCCCTGGGATGGCGTCCTGATCCCGGCCATGAGGGCCGGGCGCGTCGGACAGGACGATTACGGTCTGATATGGGCGTGCGCAAGCCGCGACGCACCCCGGGCGAGTTGTGACATGCCGCCGCTACCCCGCAGCGCGCCCCGAACACGCTCAGGCAGGGAGCCGCCGCACGGCGGTGCGGTCGCGCCCCTGGCAGAGGGAAAGTTGCGGGACGTCCGGGCGAATGCTAGTCGCGGCGCCTCGCTTTTCCGCCATATTGAACGGCTTCGCCTCCATGACCGACGTTTCGCCCCCCGACGCCAACGGCGCCAACCCGACCGAACGCCCCGCCACCCTGGGCTTCCGCATCCTGGCGCAGTACGTCCGCGACCTGTCGTTCGAGAACCCCAAGGCCCCCGACAGCCTGCGCCTCGAGGGCAAGCCCCAGATCGACATGGGCGTCGAGCTCAACGCCCAGGGTCGTCCCGACGGCCTGTTCGAAGTCGACGTCAAGCTGTCGATCAAGGCCTCGACCGACACGATGCCGGTCTTCCAGGTCGAGCTGCTGTACGGCGGCCTGTTCCAGCTCGAAGGCGTGCCGGAAGACGCGATCGAGGCGATGCTGCTGATCGAATGCCCGCGCTATCTGTTCCCCTTCGCCCGTGAGATCGTGGCCGGGGCGACCGCGGACGGCGGCTTCTATCCGCCCTTCATGCTGGATCCGATCGACTTCGCCGGCATCTATGCAGCGCGCCAGCAACAGATCGCCGCCCAGCCGGACGCGACCGGCCAGGCCTGAGGTCAGGCAGCGGGCTCGACGACCTCGAGCCCGTACCCGGCCCACAGCGACTGGTCTTTTAGCGTCGCCAGCAGGAAGGCGCGGTGCGCCTCGGCCTCTTCGGCGTGAATCCGCGGCGTGAGCGGCCGTGATCGTGGCTGATAGCCGCCGGCGGCCGCATGGGCTGCGGCGGCCTGGCTCTCGCGACGGCTGGACAGGTCCAGCACCCGCTCCTTGCCGCCCTTCAGCTCCAGATAGACCTCGGCCAGAAGGCGGGCGTCGATCAGGGCGCCGTGAAACGAGCGATCGGCCAGGCTGACCTTGTAGCGTTTGCACAGGGCGTCCAGCGAGTTGGGCATGCCTGGCCAGCGCTTCTGGGCCAGCTGCAGCGTGTCGATCCAGCGGGCCTCGTGCAGCAGGGCGTGACCGCAGCGACCGCACTCATGATCGATGAAATTGCGGTCGAACTGGGCGTTGTGGGCGATGACCGGGGCCTCGCCGATGAAGGCCATCAGGTCGATGACGATCTCGGCGAATTTCGGCGCGTCCCTGACCTTGTCGTCGGTAATGCCGTGCACCCGGATGGCGTCGGCCGGGATCAGCCGCTCTGGGTTGACCAACCGGTGGAAGGTCCGGCCGGTCGGCAGCAGGTCCTCGATCTCTATACAGCCGACCTCGATCAGCCGGTCGCCCGTTCGGGGGTCGAAGCCGGTGGTTTCGGTGTCGAGAACGATTTCGCGGGACATGCCCTTCTAATGGGGTGTTTCGGCGGCGCCCGAAAGAGTCCGGCGGGGTAGTTTCCAGTCCGGGGCCAGAACGATCCCCACGATTTCGGCGACCCGGGTCCGGGCGGCGTCGAGGCCCCGGCCGGTGTCGATGACGAAGTCGGCGCGACGACGCTTTTCTCCGTCCGGAATCTGACGCGCCAGAATGGCCTCGAACCGCTCCGCCGTCATTCCGGGCCGGGCCAGAACCCGGCGACGCTGGGTGGCTGCGTCGGCGCTGACCACGACGACCGCATCCACGGCCCGGTCGCCGCCGGTCTCGAACAGCAGGGGGATGTCGAGGACGGCCAGCTTCACGCCGGCCGCCCGCGCCGCCTCCAGATCGGTCATGCGGCCGGCGGCGGCGAGCGGGTGGACGAGGGTCTCCAGTCGCCGGAAGGCCGTCTCGTCGCGGCCAAGCGCCTCGGCCAGCCGCCCGCGATCCACGGCTCCGTCAACGACCACGCCCGGAAAGGCCTCGCCGACCGGCTCGACCGCCGCCCCGCCGCGGGCATAGAGGGCGTGAACCGCGTCGTCGGCGTTCCAGATCAGGGCGCCGTGCTCGGCGAACATGGCGGTGGTGGTCGACTTTCCCATGCCGATCGAGCCGGTCAGGCCGAGCACGATCATCCATCCTCCCCCAGCACGGCCAGGGCAACGCGACGAATGTTGATCGGCGCCGGATCGTGGCCGAAAAAGGCGCGGAACGACGGACGCGCTTGCCCGATCAACATCCCCAGGCCGTCGACGACCGTCAGGCCCCGATCGCGAGCGCGCGACAACAGCGGCGTTATCCGGGGCCGGTAGCCCATATCCATGACCACGGCGTAATCGGCCAGTTGCGAGACATCCAGGTCAGAGGGCCCGCTGATAGCGTTGATGACCACAGCGGCTGTCTCCAGATCCGCCGGTTTCGCAATGCGTGCGCCGAGCGTTCCGGCCAGCGCCTCGGCACGTGACACGGTCCGGTTCAGAATGGCGACCTCGGCGCCGGAATCCACCAAGGCCGAGACCGCCGCGCGCGCTGCGCCCCCGGCGCCCACGACAACCACCGGCGCTCCGGCGAGGTGAAGGAGGGGCGCCTGTCCGGCCAGCGCCATCAGCAACCCTTCGCCATCCACGCTGTCCGCCCGGACCTGACCGTTCTCGAAGAGCAGCACATTGGCCGAGCCGGCCCGTGTCGCCACCGGCGTGGCCGTGTCGGCGATCTGCAGCGCACGCTCCTTGAAAGGCGCCGTCACGTTCAGGCCGAGAAACTCGCCCTGCCGTCCCCGGGCGATCACGGCGTCAAAAGCGGACTCATCCACCGCCGGAAATGGCTGGTAGGTAGCGTCCAGGCCAGCGGCGCCGATCCATGCGCCGTGGATCACCGGGCTGAGGGATTGGGTGATCGGCCATCCCGTGAGGCCCGCCCGCATGGTGGTCATGACCTGAGCACTCCCGCCCGCCGCAGTTCTTCCAGAACCGGCCACAACGGCAGGCCCAGCACAGTGAAATAATCGCCTTCGACCGCCTCAAACAGCTGCGACCCCATCCCCTCCAGCCGGTAGGAACCGACGCAGGCCAGCAGGCTGTCGCCCTCGGCCTTCAGATAGGCGTCCAGAAAGGCGTCCGAGAAATTCCGCACGCGCATCGTCGCCGTGTCCTCGCCCGACCAGACCACCTGCCCGTTCCGTGCGAGGGCCGCGCTCGAATGCAGCTCATGCGCCTTGCCCCGCATCGCCTTCAGCCGGTCCCGCGCCGCCTCCAGTGAACCCGCTTTCGACACCAGCCCGCCCTCGAAGGCCAAGGTCTGGTCCGCCCCCAGCACCCAGGCGTCGGCGTCATGGCGCGACACCGCCAAAGCCTTGACCCGCGCCAACTCGACCGCCAGCCCGGCGGCGTCAGCCGGATCATGGGCCGCCTTGACCGCATCCTCGTCCACGTCGGCGACCTGGACCGAGAACGGCACGCCGGCGCCGGTCAGCATCGCCCGCCGGGCCGCGCTTTTCGACGCCAGGATCAGCCTCTCGGTCGTTTCCCCGGTCACCAGGACGCTCCCAGACGGCGGGTGCGGCGTTCGGTCAGCAGGTTCAGGATCGCGGCCGCCGTCTCCTCGACCGAACGGCGGGTCACGTCGATAGTGGGCCAGCCCCGCTTTTCGAAGGCTCGCCTCGCCTTGATCGTCTCCTCGCGCACCGCGTCCGGCTCGACGTAGGACGAGGCATGGGTGGCGTTGAGCCCGTCCAGCCGGTTCCGGCGGATCTGCACCAGCCGGTCGGGTGAGACGGTCAGACCGACAATCAGCGGATTCTTCAATCCGACCAGTCGCTCGCCGTCCTCCTGCCCCGGCACCAGAGGCACGTTCGCCGCGCGGACGCCCCGATGGGCGAGATAGATGCAGGTCGGGGTCTTGGACGTCCGGCTGACCCCCACCAGGACGACGTCGGCGCCCTCCAGCTGCTCGGCCGTGCCCTGACCGTCGTCGTGGGCCATGGCGTAGTCCAGCGCCCCGATCCGGTTGAAATAGTCGTGGTCCAGGGCGTGCTGCGCCCCGACCCGCGTCGACAGGGCCGCGCCGAGATACCGCGACAGAGCTCCGACCAGGGGATCCAGCGCCCCGATATGCGGCATGTCGAGCGCCCGGCAGCCTTCCTCCAGCTGGGCGCGCAGGTCGCGATCGACGATGGTGTGCAGGACGACGCCGGGCGCCGCCGCCACCTCGGCCAGAACTCGCTCCATCTGCTTTTCGGACCGGACAAGCGCATAGATGTGCTCGATCGGGATGACGCCGTCGAACCGGGCCGTGACCGCCTTGGCCATCGCGTTCAGCGTCTCGCCGGTCGAGTCCGAGACCAGATGGACATGGAAATAGGTCGCCAGCCGCGACGACCCCGCGGGCCGCGCCGGGCTCATCGCGGACCCCGCGACGGGCGCGCCGGATTCCGGCGAGGGAAAACCATATCAGAGGGGGTGCGAATGGCGAGGATTCCTGTGGACCGGACTGGGCGCCGCCAACCTCGGTCGGGGCGCCGAAACCTATAGCGCGGGCCTCGTCGCCCGGCGAGCGGGGACAGAGGTGGAGCACACACCTCGTCCGGCAACGGATCATCCCCGCCCCCGGATCCGCCATCGGTTCGACTGGGGAAATGCTTAACGAAAGGTAAACGGCCCCCAATCCCGCCTCAGGCCAAGCGCCCGGCTGGGCCCGGGCCATTAAGGATTCGTTAAGGGTTTTGCCCGGTTTCCACAGGCGCTCAGACAGCCACCGAGCCGTCTTTCCGGGACCCGGGACAAGGCCGTGCGGCGTGGGGACGAGAGCCGATCTGTCCCCGCCGTCCCACGCCCTATCTGCTTCCTCAGATATTTCTAAGATTCTGATCAGGATAAGAGGAAGGCCGTGGGCTTGAGGGGATGCGCTCATCACCGTAGAGCCGGGGTCATGAGCACCACGCCTTCGTTGATCCGGGTCCTGCAGGGTGAGACCCTTGCGCGCCCGCCCGTCTGGTTCATGCGTCAGGCCGGTCGTTACCTGCCCGAATATCGCGCCCTGCGCGCCCAGGCCCCGGACTTCATCGCCTTCTGTCTGAACCCGGAGATGGCTGCCGAGGCGACCATGCAGCCGATGCGCCGGTTCGGTTTCGACGCGGCCATCGTCTTCGCCGACATCCTGCTGATCCCCCAGGTCCTGGGTCAGGACGTCTGGTTCGAGACCGGCGAGGGACCGAAACTGGGTCTCATGCCGTCGCCGGGTCGGATGGCTGAACTGGCCGACGGCGCCGGGGAGTCTCTGCATCAGGTCGGAGAGACCCTCAGCCGGGTTCGGGCCGAGCTGGAGCCGGAGCGGGCCCTGATCGGGTTCGCCGGCGCGCCCTGGACCGTGGCCACCTATATGCTCGACGGCCACCACAATACGATGGGCAAGGGCGAGCGGGCCCAGGCGCGGTCCTACGCCTATTCCGACCCGGACAAGGTCGATGCGGTTCTCGACGTTCTGGTTGAGGCCACCGCCCGCTATCTGAAGATGCAGGCCGACGCCGGCGCGGATGCCCTGAAGATATTCGAGAGCTGGGCCGAGGGCCTGCCGGACGATCTGTTCGAACGGCTGGTGATGCGGCCGCACAAGAAGCTGGTCGCGAGGGTGCGAGAACTGGGCGTCACCGTCCCCCTGATCGGTTTCCCGCGCGGTTCGGCCCTGCATGCCGAACGTTATGCCCGCGAGGTCGATGTCCAGGGCGTGGCGCTCGATACCGCCTGTTCGCTGGAGCGCGGCAGACAGGTGCAGGCGATCAAGCCGATCCAGGGCGCCCTCGATCCCCTGTTGCTCCGCGCCGGTGGTGCGGCTCTGGACCGCAGGGTGGATGAGCTTGTCGAGGCCTGGGGTGCGGGTCCATGGATCTTCAACCTCGGCCACGGGATTCTGCCGGACGTGCCGATCGCCCATGTCGAACAGGTGCTCAGGCGCCTGGGCGCCCAGTGAGGACCGACAAATGACCGGCAGACGGATCGCAGTCGTCCTGTTCAATCTCGGCGGCCCGGACGACGCCGCCTCTGTGCGGCCCTTCCTGTTCAACCTGTTCAACGATTCGGCCATCATCGGCCTGCCCGGGTTCGCGCGGACGCCTCTGGCGAAGCTGATCTCCTCGCGCCGCGAGAAGAGCGCCCAGGCCAATTATGCGATGATGGACGCCGGCGGCGGCTCGCCCCTGAAGGCGGAGACCCGCAAACAGATGGCGGCGCTCGACGCCCGGCTGGCGACCCTTTTGCCCGGCGACGAGGTCAAGAGTTTCGTCGCCATGCGCTACTGGCACCCATTGACCGAGGAAACGGCTGTCGATGTCGCCGCCTTCGGCCCCGATGAAGTGGTGCTGTTGCCCCTCTATCCGCAGTTCTCGACCACGACGACCCAGTCGTCGCTCAAGGCCTGGAAGGCCGCCTATGCGGGCTCGGGCCGGTCACGCGCGATCTGCTGCTATCCCCGTGCCGCCGGCTGGATCGAGGCCCAGGCCAATGGCATCCGGGCCAGACTGGCCGATGCCGCCCGCGATCATCCGGGCCGCCCGATGCGGGTCCTGTTCTCCGCCCACGGCATCCCCGAGAAGCTGGTGGCTCAAGGCGATCCCTATCAGGAACAGATCGAATCGACGGTGTCTGCCGTCGTCAAGGCTGCCGGATTGCAGGACTGGGCCCTGTGCTATCAGAGCAGGGTCGGGCCGATGAAATGGCTGGGCCCCTCGACCCCGGATGCGATCAAACAGGCCGCAGCCGACGGTGTCGGCGTTGTCGTCACCCCGATCGCCTTCGTCTCGGAACACATCGAGACCCTGGTCGAGCTCGACATCGAATACGGCGAATTGGCCCACGAAGCCGGTCTGCATCCCTATCTTCGTGCGCCCGCCGTCGGCGTGGCGGAAACCTTCATCGGCGCCCTGGCCCAGGCCGTGACCGCCAGCCTCGACCGCACCGGCACAGCGCCCTTCGGCCCCGGCTGTCAGGCGCGGTGGAAGGCCTGTCCGTTCCAGACCGAAGCGGCCGTAGCGTGAACCTCTATGATCTCGCGCGCGGCCTGCACATCCTGGCGGTCATCGCCTGGATGGCCGGGATGCTCTTCCTGCCCCGCCTCTACGCCTATGACGCCGAGCAGAACGGCAAGCCCGAGCCGCTGAAGTCCGAGATGCAGACCCTGCTGCGGCTGTGGCAGGCACGACTGCTGCGCATCATCGTCAACCCGGCCATGATCCTGGCCTTCGTGTTCGGCGGCTGGCTCATCTATCTGGACGTCGAGATGCGGGGCTGGGCCTTTCTGGCCGAGCCATGGATGGTGACCAAACTGGCCGGCGTCTTCCTGCTGGCCGGCTGGCACGGCTTCCTGTCGGCCGAACGCAAGCGGATCGCTGCCGGGACCTCGACGAGGGCGGGCCGATTCTGGCGCATGACCAACGAAATCCCCTTCGTGCTGGCCATCATCATGGTCCTGTCGGTGACGACCGAGTGGACCTTCTGAGCCGCGACGCTTGACCCACAGGCCCGGAATGTGGTTCCGCTGACGGTGAGGCGTCGTTCGCGGCGCTGCCCTTCTCTTCGCGACGACCGATCGCTGGCCAACTCGCCGCCTTCGGACCCGACGCTCTCCCACCCGGCCGCAAGGCCTTCGTCATCCTCCGGCCAGCCCGGGGGACCATCCGTCCCCGCCAGACGTCCCTCGACGCCGGGCCGTGACGGCGTGAATCCAGAGCTCCGACATGACCGACGTCCGCGACACCGACCCCACAGCCCCTGAAGCCGAAGCGCTCGAGGGCCTGACGTCTGAAACCGCCGAGGACACCTCGCAGGCGGATGGGGCCAATGACGCCGACGTGGCCGCCGACATCGGCGATGACGCGGAAGAGGACGGCGAACCCGTCGTGCCGTCCGGCCGGATCACGCTCCAGGAGCTGAACGACAAGACCCCGGTCGAGCTGGTCGCCTTCGCTGAACAGTTGGAGATCGAGAACGCGTCCAACCTGCGCAAGCAGGACCTGCTGTTCGCCATCCTCAAGACCCTGGCCGACGAGGAGGTCGAGATCATCGCCTCTGGCACGCTGGAAATGCTGCCCGACGGCTTCGGCTTCCTGCGCTCGCCGGACGCCAATTATCTTCCGGGTCCGGACGATATCTATGTGTCTCCGTCCCAGATTCGCCGCTTCGGCCTGCGCTCGGGCGACACGGTGCACGGCGCCGTGCGCGGCCCCCGCGAGGGCGAACGCTACTTCGCCCTGCTCAAGGTCGACACGATCAACTACGAGGACCCGGAGACGGTCCGCACCAAGGTCAATTTCGACAACCTGACGCCGCTGTATCCCAACGAGCGGCTGATCATGGAAATCCAGGACCCGACCCTGCGCGATCGCTCGGGCCGGGTCATCGACATCGTCGCGCCGCTGGGCAAGGGCCAGCGTTGCCTGATCGTGGCCCCGCCGCGCGTCGGCAAGACCGTGATGCTACAGAACATCGCCAAATCGATCGAGGCCAACCACCCCGAGGTGTCGCTGATCGTTCTGCTGATCGACGAACGCCCCGAGGAAGTCACCGACATGCAGCGGACGGTGAAGGGCGAGGTCGTGGCGTCGACGTTTGACGAGCCGGCCACCCGCCACGTCGCCGTGGCCGAGATGGTGATCGAGAAGGCCAAGCGCCTGGTCGAGCACAAGAAGGACGTCGTCATCCTGCTGGACTCGGTCACCCGTCTGGGCCGGGCCTACAACGCCACCGTCCCGTCGTCGGGCAAGGTCCTGACCGGCGGCGTCGACGCCAACGCCCTGCAGCGGCCCAAGCGGTTCTTCGGCGCGGCGCGGAACGTCGAGGAGGGCGGTTCGCTGACCATCATCGCCACGGCCCTGATCGACACCGGCTCGCGCATGGACGAGGTCATCTTCGAAGAATTCAAGGGCACCGGCAACTCCGAAATCGTCCTGGACCGCAAGGTCGCCGACAAGCGCATCTTCCCGGCCATCGACGTGCTCAAGTCCGGCACCCGCAAGGAAGAGCTGATCACGCCGAAGGACCAGCTGACCAAGACCTATGTGCTGCGGCGGATCCTGAACCCGATGGGCCCGCAGGACGCGATCGAGTTCCTGCTCGACAAGCTGCGTCAGTCCAAGAACAACGCCGACTTCTTCCAGTCGATGAACACCTGATGTGGACCCTAACGCCTCGGACGCGGTCCGAGGCTGCTTGAGGGCCGTTCCTCAAGTAGCCGGACGCCGTGCGTCAGGCGCTAGGAACACCAAGAGTGATGTTTCACGTGAAACAGGGAGACCGTGATGAAGGTGAATGTCGAAGTCGAATGTACGCCGGCGGAGGCGCGCCATTTCCTCGGCTTGCCCGACGTCCAGCCGCTGAACGACCATCTCGTCGCAGAGATGCAAAAGCGGATGGACGCCAACATGTCGGCCATGCAGCCCGAAGAGCTGATGAAGACCTGGACCAGCTTCGGCCTCCAAGCCCAGGACCAGTTCCGTCAGCTCATGCAGGCCGCGGTGACGACGCCGAAGTGAACGAACGTCTCCTCCCCCGTCGGGGGAGGGGGACCACGAAGTGGTGGGGGGGGCAGGCCGCAGACACCGACACCGGGGCGGGCCCCCTCCGTCTCTCCGCTTCGCTTCGAGCCACCTCCCCCAACGGGGGAGGAGAAACACGATGACCGACACCGTCTTCGCTCTCGCCACACCACCCGGCCGAGGCGCCATCGCCATCCTGCGCCTCTCGGGCCCGGCGACGGATCAGGCTCTCCGTGCCCTCGGCGCGCCCGATCTGAAACCGCGCCTCGCCGCCCTGCGCAGTCTGAAACACGGCGGCGCGATCCTCGACCAGGCCCTCGTGCTCCGCTTCCCCGGCCCGAACTCCTACACCGGCGAGGACTGCGCCGAACTCCACCTGCACGGCGGCCGCGCCGTCATCGACGCCGTCTCCACCGCCCTGATCGATCTCGGCCTGCGCCCCGCCGATCCGGGAGAGTTCACCCGCCGCGCCTTCGAGAGCGGCCGCATGGATCTGGCCCAGGCCGAGGCGGTCGCCGACCTGATCGACGCGGAGACCTCGGCCCAGGCGGCCCAGGCTCTGGGTCAGCTCGACGGCGCCCTCAGCCAGACCTACGCCGGTTTCCGCCGCGACCTGCTGACGGCCCTCGCCCTCGTCGAGGCCGAGATCGACTTCCCGGACGAGGACGTACCCGACCATCTGGCCTCATCCGCCGGTCCGGTGCTTGATCGCCTGACCGCCGACCTGAACGGCGCCCTGGCCGACGCCGAACGGGGACGGCGCGTGCGTGAGGGCTATCGCATCGTCCTGATCGGCGAGACCAACGCCGGCAAGTCGGCCCTGTTCAACGCCCTGGTCGAGCGGGAGGCCGCCATCGTCACCCCCATCGCAGGCACGACGCGCGACGTGCTCGACGCCGACCTCGTCATCGGCAGCTATGCCGTGACCCTGTCCGACACCGCTGGCCTGCGCGACAGCGACGACCCGGTCGAGGCCGAGGGCGTCCGTCGCGCCCGCGCCCGCGCGGGGGCCGCAGATCTGCGCCTTTGGGTCCGGGCTCCGGGCGATCCTGAGGGGGACGCCGCCGCCTTCGTCCGGCCTGACGATTTCACCGTCTGGACCAAGGCCGACCTCTCGCCGGCCTCGGGGGAGGGCATCGCCGTCAGCGCAGTGACCGGAGTGGGTCTACGCAAACTCCATGATGCGCTCGCAGCCCGACTCGCGCGGGACCTGTCCGGCGCGGACTTTCCGGCGGTAACCCGCGAACGCCATCGGCGCAGAGTGTCTGAAGCCGCGACGATGGTTCAGGCCGCGCGCAGCCACCTGACGACGGCGCCTGAGTTGGCGGGTGACGATCTGCGCCGGGCCGCTGACGCTCTGGGCCGGGTCACGGGTGCGGTCGGGGTCGAGGAGATCCTCGGCGAAGTTTTCTCGACCTTCTGTATCGGCAAATAGGTTGGCCGCCGGCCGCCCGGCGTGTTTCACGTGAAACACCTCCCGCTCAGGCGGGGAGACGCCACGCGTCGAGCGTTGGCGCCACATGCATGTGTGAGTGGCGTTTTCGGCCCATCTCGCCTATGTCCCGCCCCATGAGCTCCCCCTCTTCCTTCGACGTCATCGTGATCGGCGGCGGCCATGCTGGCTGCGAAGCCGCCGCGGCGTCCGCGCGCGCCGGCGCCCGCACCCTGCTGCTGACCCAGACGCTCGAGACGATCGGCGAGATGAGCTGCAACCCGGCCATTGGCGGCCTGGGCAAGGGCCATCTGGTCCGCGAGATCGACGCCCTCGATGGCCTTATGGGTCGGCTCGGAGACAAGGCCGGCATCCAGTTCCGTCTGCTGAACCGCTCCAAGGGCGCCGCGGTGCGCGGCCCTCGCAGCCAGATCGACCGGCGCCTGTACCGCGAGGCCATGCAGGCCGAGCTGGCCGACTACCCCAACCTGACCCTGATGGCCGGCACGGCGGAGGCCCTGATCCTCGACAGAGACCGGGTCGTCGGCGTTACGACCGGAGAGGGTGTCTCGCTCCGCGCGGGCGCCGTGGTCCTGACGACCGGCACCTTCCTCAACGGCGTCATCCATCGCGGCGACGAGCGGATTCCCGCCGGCCGTCATGGCGAGGCGCCCTCAACGGGTCTTGCCGCCGACCTCTATGGCGCCGGACTGCAGATGGGGCGGCTGAAGACCGGAACGCCTGCACGCCTCGACGGCCGCACCATCGCCTGGGACCGGCTCGAGATGCAGGCGGCCGATGCCGAGCCCGTGCCGTTCAGCTTCCTGACCGACCGGATCGACGTGCCCCAGATCGCCTGCGGCATCACCCATACGACCGAAGAGACCCACGCCATCATCGCCGCCAATCTCGGCGAAAGCGCCGTCTATGGCGGCAAGCTGACCGGGGTCGGTCCGCGCTATTGCCCCTCGATCGAAGACAAGGTGGTCCGCTTCGCCGACAAGACCTCCCACCAGGTCTTCCTGGAGCCCGAGGGCCTGGACGATCCGACCGTCTATCCCAACGGCATCTCCACCTCGGTCTCGCCGGGGACGCAGACCGCCTTCCTGCGCACCATGCCGGGGCTGGAAAAGGTCGAGGTGTTCCGCTTCGGCTATGCGATCGAGTACGATTATGTCGATCCGCGCGAACTGACCCCGGCGCTGGAGGTCAAGCGTCGTCCGGGCCTCTATCTGGCCGGTCAGATCAACGGTACGACCGGGTATGAGGAGGCAGGCGCTCAAGGGTTGATTGCCGGCCTCAACGCCGCCCGCGCCGCCGCCGGATCCCCGGAAATCGTGCTGGGGCGGGACCAGGCCTATATCGGCGTCATGATCGACGATCTGGTCACGCGTGGGGTGACCGAGCCCTACCGGATGTTCACCAGCCGCGCCGAGTACAGGTTGACTCTCCGCGCCGACAACGCCGATCAACGGTTGACCCCGCTCGGCATTGAGGCCGGAATCGTCTCTTCGGAGCGTCGGCGCGCCTTCGGGATCAAGGCCGCGGCCCTGGCCGATGCCACACGGCTCGTTCGCGAGACCCGGTTCACGCCCAACGAGGCCCAGGCCCTCGGCATCGCCGTCAATGCGGACGGCCAGCGCCGATCGATGCGCGATCTGCTGGCCTATCCGGGCGTCGATCTGTCCGCCTTCGCGGCGGCCTACCCCGTCATCGGCGACTGGAGCCCGGCCGTGCGCGAACAGGTCGAGATCGACGCGGGCTATGCCGGCTATCTGGATCGTCAGACCGCCGACGCCGAGGCCCTGCGCCGCGAGGAGGCCCTGATGCTTCCGGCCAACCTCGACTATGCGGCGATCGGCGGCCTTTCGCACGAGGTCCGCGAGAAGCTGTCGCTGGTCCTGCCGCGGACCCTGGGCCAGGCGGGCCGCATCGAGGGCGTGACCCCCGGTGCGCTCACGGCCCTGCTGTCCCATGTAAAAAAAGCGGCGGTCGCCGCCTGATGACTGCCGAGGAATTCCAGAAGGCGACCGGCGCCTGGCCGGAACGGATGGCCGATCTCGAACGGTTTCGGGTCATGCTGACCGAGGCCAACGCGGTCATGAACCTGGTCGGGCCGGACAGTCTGCCTGACTTCTGGAACCGGCACGCCTGGGACTCGGCCCAACTCCTTGATCTCGCTGGTTTCGCGCGGACCTGGGCGGACCTGGGTGCGGGCGCAGGGTTTCCCGGCGTCGTGCTGGCCATCCTCTTGAAGGGGCGGCCGGACGCCCACATCTGGCTGATCGATTCCCTGCAGAAGCGCTGCCGCTTCCTGCAGACCATCGTGGACGAACTGGCCCTGCCGGCGACCGTCGTCTGGGGTCGGGCCGAGGAACAGGCGCTCAAGGTCGATGTCGTCACCGCGCGCGCCGTGGCGCCGATGGAAAAGCTGCTGGGTTATGCACAGCCCTATCTGTCTCGCGGTGCACAAGGTTTGTTTCTCAAGGGAGAGAAGGCCGAGGCGGAGTTGCAGGCGGCCTCCAAGTCCTGGCATGTCGAGGCCGAGCTTTCGGTCTCGCGCAGCGATCCGGGGGGCCGCATCGTTACCGTCCGGAGCCTTCGCCCCCGTGGAAATCAGCAACGTGGTTAGTATGACCAAGTCCGTCCCAGGCTCTGGCCCGAAGAAGGCTCCGCGCGTCCTCGCCGTGTCCAACCAGAAGGGCGGGGTGGGCAAGACGACGACCGCGATCAATCTGGGCACGGCGCTGGCCGCTATTGGCGAGAAGGTGCTGATTGTCGACATGGATCCCCAGGGCAATGCCTCCACGGGTCTGGGCGTTCCACGTGAAACACGCCGGATCACCATCTATGACGTGATCGTCGACGGTCGGTCCGTCCATGATGCGGCCGTACCGACGGCCGTGCCGGGCCTGGACATCATTCCCGCCGACGCCGACATGTCGGGCGTCGAGATCGAGCTCGGCCAGGCCGATCGCCGCTCCTACCGCCTGCGCGACGCGCTCGCGGGACAGGGCGGGGAGGGCCATACCGGGTATGACTATGTGCTGATCGACTGCCCGCCGTCATTGAACCTGTTGACGCTCAACGCCATGGCCGCCGCCGACGGGGTTCTGGTCCCGCTGCAGTGCGAGTTCTTCGCCCTCGAAGGGTTGACGCAGTTGATGAAGACGATCGAGATGGTCCGTCAATCATTGAATCCGACGCTCGAAATCCAGGGTCTGGTCCTGACCATGTATGACCGCCGCAACGCCCTCTCGGGACAGGTGGCTGCGGACGTTCGGAGCCACTTCGGGGACAAGGTCTATGACGCGGTCATCCCCCGGAACGTGCGGGTGTCCGAGGCGCCGTCCTTCGGAAAACCCGTTCTGATCTACGATCTGAAATGCACGGGCAGCCAGGCCTATCTGAAGCTCGCCAAAGAAGTTGTCGGTCGCGAACGCCGCCGCCTCGCCGCCTGATCATCATACGGAATCAAGAGTTTGTCTGAACGTCAAAGAGGTCTGGGCCGCGGCCTGTCCGCCCTGATGGGCGAGTCGATCAATGAGGCTGTGCCGGTCGCGTCGGGCGCAGTTCTGCCGACCGGCGTGCTGTCGGTCCCGATCGAGAGCCTGAAGCCCAACCCTGATCAGCCGCGCAAGCAGTTCACCAAGGCGGACCACGACGAACTGACCCAGTCGATCCGCGACAAGGGCGTGCTGCAGCCGATTCTGGTGCGTCAGCAGCCCGGCGAGGACGGCGTCTGGCAGATTATCGCCGGCGAGCGCCGCTGGCGCGCGGCCCAGGGCGCGCGCCTGACCGAGGTGCCGGTCATCATCCGCGAGATGGACGACCTCGAGGTGCTGGAAGTCGCCATTATCGAGAACGTCCAGCGCGCCGACCTCAACCCGCTGGAGGAGGCCGCGGCCTATGGCGTGTTGATGGAGCGGTTCGGCCGCACCCAGGACGCGGTCGCCGGCATCGTCGGCAAGTCGCGCAGCCATGTGGCCAACACCCTGCGCCTGACGCAGCTGAGCCCCGGCGCCCGCGGGCACGTGCTGGACGGCCGCCTGTCCGCCGGTCACGCCCGCGCCCTGCTGACGGCCAGGGACCCGGATACGCTGGCCGATCAGGTCGTCGCCCAGGGGCTGAACGTCCGCCAGACCGAGGCTCTGGCCCGCAAGTCGCAGGACGAGCAGAAGCCGAAGGCGGGGAAGAGCTCGGCAGACCAGGCGTCCGCATCGCCCGACATCGCCGCCCTGGAACAGGATCTGGCCGATGCCCTGGGCGTCAGGATCGCGCTGGCCGACAGGGGCGGGAAGGGCGAACTGACCCTGTCCTACGCCAGCCTGGAACAGCTGGACGACCTCTGTCGCCGGTTGATGCGCGCCTGACTGCGCGAGCGTGCTAGGGTGGGGTCATGACCGACACGCCTGAAACCGCCTCTGAAGCCCTGAAACGCGTCCTCGCCGCCAAGAAGGCCGCTACGCCCGGCCACGCCGCCATGAACGGCGGCAAGGGCGAGGAACGCGCCGCTGCCGCCAAGAGCGCCGCCCTGGCCAAGCCCGCCTTCCGCAAGGCGTCGAAGCGGGGCTGATTGCGGTCAATGCCGAGCGAACTGCAGTGCGGTTCGTTCGAGGTGATTTCGACTACGCTAGGAATGCGAAATCGGACGATGTCGACGACGATGGCTACAGCCATTGGTGCGGATGACTGCAATTTCGGCAAAGACTGTTGCCTGAACCTCTCCTCCCCGTCCGAAGGATGGGGAGGTGGCAGCGAGCCCTTTGCGAGCTGACGGAGGGGGTGATCGGGTCTTGCCGGGCAAGTACGCGCCAGCCCTCCTCAAAAATCACCTCGCCCTTTCCGTCACGGCGCTGAAGAAGCGCCGCGCCACCTCCCCATTCGCCAAGCGGCGAACAGGGAGGAGACGGATTACAGCCCCAGTCTGCGGGCTCTCGCAGCGATCTCCAGCAGGAGTCGTTCGGCAATCAGATGCTCGGGCATCCCCGTCGTCTTCGTCGCCACATCGGCGGTGTTGACGCTGTCCTGCACGACGTCGAGCTCTTCCAGCCTCCAGGCGCGGGCCTGACGCAGCATCTCGGCCTCCTGTTTCCAGAACACGCCGGCGGCCTTGGCGGCCTCCTTGGCCCCGGCGCCCGAGCCTTGAAGCACATTGATCCGGCGCAGCTTGCCGAGATGGATCGACGCGCAGCGCACCGCCATGACCGCGCTTTCGCCTTCGGCCAGGGCGCGTCTCAGCCCGCCTTGCGCCGGAGCGGGGCGTCCGCCGAAGGCCTGCAGCGCCGCATCGGCGAGCGAAGCGTCCGCTTCCACGCCCAGATGCGCCTCCAGCTCCTCGACATCGATGGTCCGTCCCGATCCCGGACCGACATACAGGGCCAGTCGCTCGATCTCCTGGCGCATCAGCCCGCGCTCGCGGGGCAGGCGGGCGACGAAGGCGGCCAGGGCGTCTGTGGTCAGGCCCACCTTGTCGACGGCGAGAGCTTCGCGCGTCATGCGGGCGATGTCGCCGGCCTCATCCTCGTAGACGGCGATGCCGACCGAACCCTTGCCGGCCTCGGCCGCCTTGCGCAGGGCGGAATCGCGGCCCAGGGCCCCGGCCTCGACCACCAGCATGCAGTCGGGATTGTAGCCGCCGTCGGCATGGATTTTGAGCGCTGCCGCCAGCATCTTGTCGATCGAGGCCTTCTCCGACCCCAGCCGCACGCGGACCAGCCTGCGTCCGCCGATCATCGACAGGGCGGTCAGGGCCTCTTCCAGTCGGGCCTCGTCGCCGTCGATGTCGCTGTCGGTCAGCAGGGTGACGTTGAACGGGTCGTTCAGATCGGGGGTGACGGCCCGGCACAGGATCTCTGCGCGCTCGGCGACGCCGGAGCGGTCCTTGCCGTGGATGACGGCGGCGCGGATCCCGGCGTCCGGCTTCGCCAGGAAGCGGTCGACCTCGGGCCGCTTGGCGAGGATCATGGGGCGAGGATCATGGGGCGGAGAGAGCCCGCATCAGGTCGACCCGGATCAGCCGGGCCAGTTCGGAGGCGGCGCGGTCCTCGCCGTCCTGCTGGGCCGCGATGGCGGCATAGGGCTGGTCGGCGGCGGCGTAGGTGGTGGTGACGGCCTCGGTCCCGGTCAGGGCCGCGCCGCCCGCGACGGGCGTCAGGGTCCAGGCCGCGCGCACGGTCAGCTCATAACGGGTGGCGGTGTCGTCGATCCGGCGGCCCAGCGGACGACGGTTCTGCTGAACGACCGTCTCCAGCCGATACAGGGGCGCGGCGTTGCGGTTCCAGCCGAGAGCGTCCTCCAGCTGCTCGCGCAGGCGGTATCCCAGCCGGTCGTCCTGGGTCGTCACGGCGATCCGGCTCAACGACGGCGATCCGCCCGTATCCCCGTACAGTGGCGTGAATCCGCACCCGGCCAGGAGCAGGGAGGCGGCCGCCAGCGCTGACAGGCTGCGGACCGACATCTAGCCGGCCACCAGGTTGACGATGCGATCGGGCACGACGATCACCTTGCGGATCGATTGCGAGTTGGCTTCCAGATAGGCCTGAACCGCCGGATTGGCGAGCGCCTGGGCCTCGACCGCCCTGGCGTCGGCCCCGCGCGGCATCGTGATCTCGCCGCGGCGCTTGCCGTTGATCTGGATGGGCAGCACGACCTCGTCATCAGCGGCGAGGGCCGGATCGAACACGGGCCAGGGGGCGTCGAGAACCATGCCGGTCTCGCCCAGACGGGTCCAACCCTCCTCGGCGACGTGCGGGGTGAAGGGGGCGACAAGACGGGCCAGGGCCGATAGAGCCTCGCGCCGCGCCCTGCCTGACGCGCCGTCGTGGTCGCGGATCGTGGCCACGAAGGCGTAGAGCTTGGCGATGGCGGAGTTGAAGCGGAAGCCTTCGACGCCTTCGGACACGGCCTTGATGGCCTTGTGTGTTTCCTTGAGCAGCAGGGCGTCGGCGGCCGGATCACCGGCTGTGTCGGCTTCGAAGCTGTCGAACAGGGTCCAGACCCGCTGGACAAAGCGGCTGGCGCCCTCGACGCCGCCGGGGGTCCACTGCACGTCGCGCTCGGGCGGGCTGTCGGACAGGACGAACAGGCGGCCGGCGTCGACGCCGTGCGAATCCAGGATTTCCTGGGGCGCGACGACGTTCTTCTTCGATTTCGACATCTTCTCGACGTCGCCGACGACCACTGGCTGACCCAGTTCGCGATCGACCCAGACGCCGTCGCGCTTCTCGACCTCGTCGGGCGCCAGCCAGTTTCCGTTCCTGGACTTGTAGGTCTCGTGGACCACCATCCCCTGGGTGAACAGGCCGGCGAAGGGCTCCTTCACCGACAGCATGCCGGCGTCGGACAGGGCGCGGGTGATGAACCGGGCGTAGAGCAGGTGCAGGACCGCGTGTTCGACCCCGCCGATATACTGGTCGACGGCCAGCCAGCGATCGGCGGCGTCCTTGTTGATCGGTTCGGCCGCCGTCGGGTCGGTGAAGCGGGCGAAATACCAGCTGGAATCGACGAAGGTGTCGAGCGTGTCGGTCTCGCGCGTCGCGTCCGTGCCGCAGGACGGGCATCTGACGTGTTTCCAGGTCGGGTGGCGGTCCAGCGGATTGCCGGGCACGTCGAAAGTCACGTCGTCGGGCAGGACCACCGGCAGCTGATCGGCGGGAACCTCGACCACGCCGCAGGACGGGCAATGGACCATGGGGATGGGGCAGCCCCAGTAGCGCTGCCGCGAGACGCCCCAGTCGCGCAGGCGATAGATGGTTGCGCCCTTGCCCATGCCGGCCGCCTCGATCCGGGCGATGGCGGCCGCCTTGGCGTCCTCGATCGACAGGCCATCGAGGAAGTCGGAGTGGAACAGGGCGCCCGGGCCCGTATAGGCCTCGGTCTCCACCGCGAAATCATCGCCCGCGCCGTCCGGCTTCACCACGGCCAGGACGGGCAGCAGATATTTGCGGGCGAAATCCAGGTCGCGCTGGTCGTGGGCAGGGCAGCCGAAGATGGCGCCCGTGCCGTATTCCGACAGGATGAAGTTGGCGATCCAGACCGAGACCTCATGCCCGTCGAACGGGTGGACGACCTTCAGGCCGGTGTCCCAGCCGATCTTTTCGGCCTGTTCGATGTCGGCGGTGGAGGTCCCGCCTGCGCGGCACTCGGCGACGAAGGCGGCGACCTTCGGATCGGCCTCGGCCATGGCCCTGGCGATCGGATGGTCGGGCGCGATGCCCATGAAGGAGGCGCCGAACAGGGTGTCGGGGCGGGTGGTGTAGATTTCCAGACCGTCCGGCGAGGCGGCCGGAGCCTCCCCGGCCCATGTCCACGTCATCTGCAGGCCCTTGGACCGGCCGATCCAGTTTTCCTGCATCAGCCGGACCTTGTCGGGCCAGCGGTCGAGGTCCTTGAGCCCGTCGATCAGGTCGTCGGCATAGTCGGTGATGCGCAGGAACCACTGGTTCAGCTTGCGCTTCTCGACCACCGCGCCCGAGCGCCAGCCCTTGCCGTCGATGACCTGTTCATTGGCCAGGACAGTGTTGTCGACGGGGTCCCAGTTGACGACGCCGTCCTTGCGATAGACCAGGCCGCGCCGATACAGTTCCAGGAACCAGGCCTGCTGCTTGCCGTAATATTCCGGGTCGCAGGTGGCGAATTCGCGCGACCAGTCCAGCGACAGGCCCAGCAGCTTCAGCTGGGCGCGCATCGAGGCGATGTTGTCGTAGGTCCAGCCCTTGGGGTGGATGCCGCGCTCCATGGCCGCGTTCTCGGCCGGCATGCCGAAGGCGTCCCAGCCCATCGGGTGCAGGACATCGAAGCCCTGGGCCCGCTTGTGACGCGCCACGACGTCGCCCATCACATAGTTGCGGGCGTGCCCCATGTGGATGTTCCCCGACGGATAGGGAAACATTTCAAGGACATAGTATTTCGGGCGACCCGTATCCCTGGTGACGAAGGCGTCAGCATCGGCCCAGCGCGCCTGCTGGCGCGGCTCTGCGGTCTTGGGGTCGTAACGGGTCGGAGTCGAAGACACGGGAATCCTGAGGGCGAGGGGCGAAGTCCCCCGCGCTCAAGTAGCCCGAAGGGCGGTAGCGCCCAAAAGAAATGAGCGGGCTTTAGCCCGCGTTCGACAGGTTGAGCTGGCGCGCCTTGGTCAGGATCGCGTTTTCCAGGTCGGCCTCGGTCTGGGCGGCCACGGGCGAGGCGGTCCAGTCGCCACCGGCGCTGCGGACTTCCTTGGTCACCGTCACGTTCAGGGCGTCGGCGCGCAGGCGGGTGTCGAGGATGAAGACGGTCGCCTTGAAACGCTCGTTCGGCGTCTGCGGATTGACGTACCAGTCATAGTTCACGACGCCGCCCCACGGATCGGCGGTCAGCAGAGGCATGAAGCTGAGGGTGTCGAGAGTGGCGCGCCACAGATAGGCGTTCACGCCGATGCCGTGCTGCGCTGTCGTGGCGCGAGGAGTCGAGCTTCCGCCCATGAAAGGCAGGCCGCCGCAGGCGGAGAGGAGCAGACCGCCGGTGACAACCAGCGTGGTCGCCAGGACCGTCTTGCCGCGAACAAAACCCATCGAACGTCGTCTCCCTCGGGTGCTGACCCGCCGTGTTCCCGATGCGGGCGGCGGGCGCAAGAGCGCAACGGTCCCGACCGTTCGCCAAGCTCGGCTCTATAACACGCCCAAAAGGGGCGATGACAAGGCAATCCGGACCGGTCCAGCCGTCCGGACGAGACGCTTCGATCCAGATTGGGTCTGTGGAGCGATTCCCCGGCCCGGCGAACACCTTGCCGCCGTCTTCACGTGACGCTTGCGCCACAGGCGGATGCAAGAGTCTGTGGAACCGGGTTGGTTCGGCCTCGTTGCGTTGACCGGGCGGACTACCGGTGTCTAATCGACGGGTCCTCGGTGGAAACACCGGGTTCAGGAACAAGGGTCCGGCGAGAAACGCCGGGTCGAAGGGTTGGAAATGCGTTTCGCTGCAGTCATCGCTGCCTCTGTCGGTCTCGTCGCCCTTCTCGGCGTCGCGGGCGAAGCGTCCGCGCAATCGCGGTCGCGCGCGCCGGCCGTGACCCTGGCCGAAGCGTCCAATGCCCAGCGTTCGACTCCCGCCGCACCGCGTCGCGGCCTGCGCTGGAACGAGAACGGCCGCTGGGGCTTCGACTTCAACCTGAACCAGCCTGTCGGCCGCGAAGCCGAATGGGGCGACGTCGAAGCCGGCGCCTACTATCGCCTGTCGCCGCGCCTGCGCGTCGGCGCCGCCGCCGGCCTGGCCACGCCCGAGCAGGACCCGGCCCGTGCGCCCGAGACCGACCGCCGCGCCCAGCCGCGCGTGCGACTGGAAACCCTGTTCCGCTTCTAGGGCCCGAACGGCCCGGCGATGCCGCCGATCGCCGCCAGTCCGTAGACGCCCGATCCCTGCAATCCGCCTGCATTTCCGGCCGTGATCCCGCCGAGCGCAATGACTCGCGTCCGGCCCTCCGAGGCGCAGGCCAGGGAATTCCGGCCGAGAGCGGGTTTCGCAGAGGACTCCCCGCCCGCCGGGAAGATCGGCGACAGCACCACCGCGTCCAGATCCCGCGCGGCCAGCGCCGCCTCGACCGAATGCACCGCCCCGGTCAGAATCCAGTCCGGCCGCCGCCCCGACAGGGCATAGGCCGCCGGGATCGCCCGTTCCGGCAGATGCAGGCCGTCGGCGCCGACCCGGTCCGCCAGCCCGGCGTCCAGTCCGATCAGCAGGCTCATGCCACGCTCCCGGGTGGCGGTGCGCAGCCGCTCCGCCGTCTCGATCGCGTCCGCCGCGCCGAACGACCGATAGACGACGCCCGATCCCGCCGGCATCCGCGCCGCGATCTCCCAGGGCCTCGGCGTCCGTTCCGGGTCGGTGAACAGCAGCATCGGCGGGACACGCGACCGCCCGCCGCTCCTGACAATGTCGGCGTCGCGGGCTAGAGCCTGAGCCATGGCCCACAATCGGGCTCCGTCTTCCGTCATATCCGGCACGTCCATGGTCGCCTCATCCCCCGCTTCGACGCCCCCGTCTACAGACGACACCTTTGCCGCGCGTCTGGCGACGATCCGGGCGCGCATGGCGGCGGCCACCAGGGCTGCGGGCCGCGATCCGGCCGCGATCACCCTGACCGCCGTGTCCAAGACCCAGCCGGACGAGGCCATCAAGGCCGCCCTCGACTCGGGGCTGCGCGTCTTCGGCGAGAACCGGGTGCAGGAGGCGCAGGGCCGCTGGACCGATCGCCGGTCCGCCCTGCCCGACCTCGAGCTTCGCCTGATCGGCCCCCTCCAGTCCAACAAGGCCGAGGACGCCGTCGCCCTGTTCGACGTCATCGAGACCCTGGACCGGCCGAAACTGATCGGCGCCCTGGCCTCGGCCTCGCAGAAGATCGGCCGCTCACCCCGCCTGCTGGTCCAGATCAACACCGGCGAGGAGGACCAGAAGGCGGGAGTCGCCCCCCGCGACGCCGATGCCCTGATCGCCGCCGCCCGCGCCCAGGGATTGATCGTCGAGGGACTGATGGCCATTCCGCCCGCCGACGAGGAACCGATCCTGCATTTCGCATTGCTGGCCCGGATCGCCGGCCGCAACGGCCTGGGCGTCCTGTCCATGGGGATGAGCGCCGATTACGAGGCCGCGATCCGGCTGGGTGCGACTCACGTGCGGGTCGGATCGGCGTTGTTCGGGGAACGAAACCCGGCTTTCGCGCCCTCTAGTCGCTGATTCCGCGCCAAATTCAGCCGCCGCCTTGGCGTTTGGCTCCAGCCTCGCCATTCTAGACAGATGCCCCCAGCCAAGACCCTGCTCATCATCGACGACGACGACGACCTGCGCGAGGCCCTGGCCGAGCAGCTGGCGCTGCATGAGGAGTTCAAGACCGTCCAGGCCTCGACCGCCACCGAGGGCCTGCGCCTGGGCCGAGAGATCCGCGCCGACCTGATCCTGCTCGACGTCGACCTGCCCGACATGGACGGCCGGGAGGCCTGCCGCCTGTTGCGCAAGGACGGCGTCTCGACCCCCGTCATCATGCTGACCGGGCAGGATTCGGACGCCGACACGGTTCTGGGTCTCGACAGCGGGGCCAACGACTATGTGACCAAGCCTTTCCGCTTCGCCGTTCTTCTGGCCCGCATCCGCGCCCATTTGCGCAGCCACGAACAGTCCGAGGACGCCGTCTTCCAGATTGGCCCCTATTCCTTCCGCCCCGCCGGCAAGATTCTGGTCGATCCCAAGGGCAAGAAGATCCGGCTGACGGAGAAGGAAACCAATATCCTGAAATACCTCTATCGCGCCGGGGCCAAGCCGGTGTCGCGCGAGGAGTTGCTGACCGAGGTCTGGGGCTACAACGCCGGGGTCACGACCCACACCCTGGAGACCCACATCTATCGCCTGCGCCAGAAGATCGAGCCCGAGCCCGGCCAGGCGCGCCTGTTGCTGACCGACGCGGGCGGGTACCGGCTGCAGCCCTAGGCGTCAGCCTCCGACCCGCCACTCCGACAGGGTCTTGCCGTCGGCGGTCTCGAAAGCCACCCGATCCAGCTGAACGGCGCCGATACAGACCGGCCTTTGGTCGGCGGAAGCGGCCCGGCAACGAAGGGCGCGCCCGTCCGCGAAGGCAGCCAGGCGACCTTCCAGCACCAGCCGATAGCCGCCGACCGGCGCGGCCGGAGCCTGGTCGCCCTCGCCGCGCACGGTGAATTCGTAGGCGCGGCCGTTGCGGCGACCCAGTCGGGAGCCGTCTTCCTCGAACACCGCCGCAAGACCGACGGACTGGGGCGACGGCGCCGCCACCGGGCCGCTCGCGAGGGGATCGCCCTCGACGCCCGGACAACCGTCGGCTCGCAGCCATGGCCGGGAAATCCAGAAGCCCTCGGCCGCTTCCCAGCTGTCGGCGCTCCCCGCCAGCAGCGGCGAATCCGTCCAGTCGCCGGGGGCCAGGGTCAGTCTCAGGCTCTCGCGCCGGGGGCCCCACGACCAGGCCGCCAGCCCGTTTCCGGGCGCCGCCTCGACGGGCGGCGGGCTCTCACCCGCGCAGCCGAAGGCCTGGCGGACGACAAACCGTCGTCCGGCCAGAGAGACGTCAGGCGGCCGGCCCGCTGCAAAGGCCGAGGCGGCCGCGTCCATCGCCTGCAACAGTCCGGCGCGATCCAGGGTCGGGGCGGGCGGCACGGGCGGCACGGGCAGTTCAGCCGTTTCGGCCGGCGGGGGCGCGATCGGCGGCGCAGTCACGGCCGTGTCCCGCTGACATCCGGAGAGAAGAAGAGCGGTCGCCACGAGCGCGACGGCCGACGGGCGAAGGAACGCGGTCGCTTCGAGCATGGAGCAAGCCTAGCACGGCTTCGCTGTTTCGGGGTCCAGCGCCTGAAAAAGGTTGACGCAAGCGCCCCGGAGCGGTCTGCACGGGATCATGACCTTCGATCAGATCGCCGCCCTCGCGGTGCTTGTCGGCGTTGTCGGCGTCTTGATCCATGGCAAGCTTCGCGCCGACGTCGTCGCCCTGTCTGCCGCCGCCGTCCTGCTGTTGCTCGGGGTCGTGCGTCCGGTCGAGGTGCAGGGCGCCTTCGCCAGCCCGGCCGTCATCGCCCTCGCCGGTCTGTTCGTCATCGCTTACGCCATCGAGCTGTCGGGGCTTCTGGGCTTGCTGATCCGCCAGGCGACGCAACTGGCGGCGAGGATCGGAGCGAGGGGCATCTGGATCGTCATCGGCCTGTGCGGCGCCGTCGGCGGCTTTCTGAACAACACCCCGGTCGTCGTGCTGGCCGCGCCCGTGATCCGCGACGTCGCCAAGTCCCTGCATCTGTCGCCCAAGCGATTCCTCATGCCCCTCAGCCATGTGACCGTCCTTGGAGGGCTGCTGACGCTGATCGGGACATCGACCAACCTGCTGGTCAATGACATGGCGCGGAACGCGGGCCAGCCGGTCTTCGGCCTGTTCGAGATCACGCCGGTGGGGCTGGTCATCGCCGTGGCCGGGGGGTTCTGGCTCTATTTCGTCGGCGCGCGCCAGCTGGGCCGTGCGGTGGCCGAAGACGAGGCCGAGGCTGCACGGGTCGCGATGATCGAGGAGAGCCGTCGGCGCGCCGAGGCTGAGGCGAAGACCCGCCAGCGCCGTCGGCTCCTGCCCTTCGGCCTGCCGCGCTTCGGGGAAGCCCGCAACCAGCCGGACGGCTCGGGCGACGCCCATCTGGGGGACGTGGCCCTGTACGGGGCGGCGGACCAGCCGTTTCGCCTGAGACCGGCGATGATTTCGCTGGCGATCTTCGCCCTCGTCATCGCGTCTGCGGCGCTGGGCTGGGCGCCCATCGCGGCCTCGGCCTTCGCCGGGGCGGTCGCCCTGATCCTGTGCCGGGTCATCACACCCGAGGAGGCCTATGCCGGGCTGAGACCGGAAATCCTGCTGCTGATCGCGGGGATGGTCGTGGTCGGCACGGCCATCGAGGTCACCGGACTGGCGGCCGCAGGGGCGGACGCCCTGATCCATGTGATCCGTCCGATGGGGCCGCTGGGCGCTCTCATCGTCCTCTACGGCGTGACCCTGTTCGCGACCGAGCTTCTGTCCAACGCAACGGTGGCGGTGCTGATCACCCCGATCGCCGTGGCGCTGGCCGAGAGCCTGGGCGTGGATCCGCGCCCCTTCCTCGTCTGCGTCATGATGGCTGCTTCGGCCGCCTTCGCCACGCCGTTCGGCTATCAGACCAATGTGCTGGTCTTCAACATGGGCGGGTACAGCTACATGGACTTCGTCCGCGTCGGCCTGCCCCTGAACCTGGTGACCTGGGTCGCGGCCATGGTCGCCATCCCGATCTTCTTCCCGTTCTAGAGGCTGGAGGCCGGCGCTAGAGGTCCAGATCCACCGTGATCGGGCAATGGTCGCTGGGCTGGGTCCAGGCGCGGACGGGCTCGTGGATGATCGCGGAGCCGGGCACGACCGACGGCGTCAGCCCCGGGGAGGTCCAGATGTGGTCGAGGCGCAGGCCGCGCTGCGACACACGGAAATCCTGGGCGCGATAGCTCCACCATGAGGCCAGCTTCTGCGGCTCCGGCCAGGCGTCGCGGACCACGTCGCGGAAGCCGCCCGTCGCCTGAAGCCGGTTCAGGGTCTCGACCTCCAGCGGGGTGTGGCTGACGATCTTCGACATATAGCGGTGGTTCCAGACGTCGAACTCGCTCGGGGCGATGTTGAAGTCGCCGCACATCAGCAGTCGCGACGAACGGTCCTGGCGCGCGATCGTCGCGGTCAGCTGTTCGTAGAAATCCATCTTGTGATCGAATTTCGGGTTCAGCGCGCGGTCCGGTACGTCGCCGCCGGCCGGGATGTAGAAATTCTGGATGTCGACGCCGGCGACCCTGGCCGAGACGCAGCGGGCGTGACCCAGTTTGCAGGCCTGGAAGGTGTCCGAATGTTCGATCGGCAGGCGCGAGGCGATGGCGACGCCATGCCAGCCCTTCTGGCCCGCGATCTTCAGGTGCGGCATGCCCATGTCGACGAAGGCGTTCCGCGGGAACTGGTCCTCCAGGCATTTGATCTCCTGCAGGCACAGGACATCGACGTTCGCCTCGGCGACGAACCGCGCGACCTGGCCGATGCGCAGGCGGACGGAGTTGATGTTCCAGGTGGCGACGCGAAGCATGGACCCCGTCTAGCGCAAGCTGGGCCGCGCTCAAGCCGTGAGCGACCGCAAAGTTTTGCCTGAGGTGGGTTGAAGATCCGACCCGGGGGCTCGCGATCGCGCACTGAAAAAGAAAACCCCCGGCGCGGACGCCGGGGGTGAAGGTGTTTCTCTCTCGCCGCCATCGGGAGGGGATGAGGTCCGAAGGCGCAGGAACGGCCGCCGCCGCTCTGTGCTCAAAGTGTCACGCCCTATAGAAATAGTCAAACCCCAAGAGAGGATGGTTGCCTGTGCTCTGCCGAACACGGTTCACGATTCGTGAATCCGTCAGTTACGGCCGGGTCGGCGGGTCGGATCGGTCAGGCGGAACAGGCTGGCGGCCAGGCCCGACGCTGGCGTTAGAGTGGTCAACTGGGTCCGGGTGCGGCCGCCTTGCGCGTCCGTGATGGTCCATTCCTGCAGCCGCAGCGGCGTGCCGGAGAAGGCCAGGATGACCGAGCCTTCATTCGGACGCCCTTCGTCGCGGGCGGTGATGGCGAAGGCGCCCGACTGCATGCGGGTGATGCGGTCGATGCGCACGCCCTGGTCGAGGCGGACATTGCGCGCCAGGAAGGTCGACAGCGGCGTCAGGCCCAGAGGCACCTGGCGGAAGACGTTCAGACGAGGGTCGTAGCGTTTGACGTTGTCGCCGTCCGACACGACCAGCAGGCCCGCCGGATTGGTGTATTCGAACCGCATCTTGCCGGGGCGCTGCAGATAGAAGCGGCCCTCGCGACGCTGGCCTCCCGCGCCGGTCTCGACGAAGTTGCCCTGGGCCGAGGTCAGGTTCTGCAGATAGGTCTGGGCCGTGGCCAGGGTGGCGCGGTCCTCCGCTGACAGCGCCGTCTGGGCGCTGGCGGGCAGGGCGGCCCCCATGCTGGACAGGCCGGCGATGGCGGCGAGGCCGAAGCCTAGGTCTCTGCGGGACAGGGTCATGGTCGTCTTTCTCCCTTCGTCATCCCCCGGCTTGACCGGAGGACGGGATGGTTTTCGAGGCTGCCGTTGTGCCGGTCCAGCGCGGCGCGGCGATGACGGCAGCTAGACCTTATTCAGGCGCCGGGATGAAGCCCTGTTCAGGTCGAAAGGTTCCCGAAAGCCTTCTCCCGCCTCTTTGCGGGGAAGGAGCAAGATCACGCCATCGGCGGCGGACCGGCCAGGATGTCGCGCTTGCCCGCGTGGTTGGCCTGGCTGACGACGCCCTCCTGCTCCATCCGCTCGATCAGTGAGGCGGCGCGGTTGTAGCCGATCTGCAGCCGGCGCTGGACGTAGGAGGTCGAGGCCTTGCGGTCGCGGGTGACCACGGCCACGGCGCGGTCGTAGAGGTCGTCGCCCGACGATGCATTGCCGCCGTCGTCCATGGCGTTGTCCCCATCGCCGTCGGGATCGTCGGTGATCAGGTCGAGATAGTCGGGCTCGGCCTGGGCGCGCAGGTGTTTGCAGACTTCCTCGACCTCCTGGTCCGTCACGAACGGCCCGTGCAGGCGG
Source organism: Brevundimonas sp. TWP3-1-2b1 (assembly GCF_049896165.1). Lineage (NCBI taxonomy): Bacteria > Pseudomonadati > Pseudomonadota > Alphaproteobacteria > Caulobacterales > Caulobacteraceae > Brevundimonas > Brevundimonas sp. TWP3-1-2b1. The sequence continues at coordinate 91,272 of NZ_JAFCTT010000003.1, forward strand.
GTGATGCGGCCGCCGCCGGCCATGTAGAGCATGTCGCCCTGGCCCAGCAGCTGTTCGGCGCCCTGCTCGCCCAGGATGGTGCGGCTGTCGATCTTGGAGGTGACCTGGAAGCTGATCCGGGTCGGGAAATTGGCCTTGATCGTGCCGGTGATGACGTCGACCGACGGGCGCTGTGTCGCCATGATCAGGTGGATGCCGGCGGCGCGGGCCATCTGGGCCAGACGCTGGACCGCGCCCTCGACGTCCTTGCCGGCGACCAGCATCAGGTCGGCCATCTCGTCCATGACCACGACCAGATAGGGCATGGGCTCGGGGCGGATCTTCTCGGACTCGAACACCGGGCGGCCCTGGTCGTCGAAGCCGGTCTGGACCGTGCGTTCGAAATGCTCGCCTTTCGCTTGAGCTTCGCGGGCGCGCTCGTTGTAGCTGGCGACGTTGCGGACGCCGAGCTTGGACATGCGGCGATAGCGGTCCTCCATCTCGCGCACCGTCCATTTCAGGGCGACGACGGCCTTCTTCGGATCGGTGACCACAGGGGCCAGCAGGTGCGGGATGCCGTCATAGACGGACAGCTCCAGCATCTTGGGGTCGATCATGATGAAGCGGCATTCGGCGGGCGAGAGCCGGTACAGGATCGACAGGATCATGGCGTTGACCCCGACCGACTTGCCCGAGCCGGTGGTGCCGGCGATCAGCAGGTGGGGCATGCGGGCCAGATCGGCCACGTAAGGGTCGCCGCCGATGGTCTCGCCCAGGGCCAGCGGCAGGATGTGGGCCGGCTTGCCGTATTCGGACGAGGCCAGCAGGTCCCTCAGATAGACGGTCTCGCGCTTCAGGTTCGGCAGTTCGATGCCGATGGCGTTGCGGTTCGGCACCACCGAGATGCGACAGGCGCGGGCGCTCATCGACCGGGCGATGTCGTCGGACAGGGCGACGACGCGGCCGTGCTTCACGCCGGGCGCGGGGACCAGTTCGTACAGGGTGACGACGGGGCCTGGGCGGATCTGGTCGATCACCCCCTTGACCCCGAACTCGGCGAGGACACCTTCCAGCATCCTGGCGTTCTGTTTCAGGGCCGTCTCGTCGACCATCCCCACGCGGGCCTGGGGCTTGGCCAGCATGCCGAGCGGAGGCAGGTCGAAATCGCCCTCCGGCCGGACGAAGTCGAACACGGCCTGGTCGTCGTCGAGCGTCTTCTTCGAGGATTTGGCGGGCTTGGGCGCGGCGACCTTGATCTCGTTTTCAGCCGTGCGCGGGGCGAGGGCCGGATAGGCCGGAGCCGGGGTGACGGGACCCTGTTCGTCCCAGGGCAGGGGGGCGTCGGGCCCGGCCTCGTCGTCGAGCGGCATTTCCAGTCGGGGTGCGCGACGCGGGGCGCGGGCGGGCGCGGCCTCGACCTCCGTTTCGGGGCGGGTCGGCCGACGGCGGGCGGTTTGAGGCCCGGCAGGTTCGGGCGCCCGGCGCAGGCCCGAGGCCCAGGCGACGCCCTCGGCGAAGTCGCTGAGTCGCAGACCTACGGCATAGCTGCAGGCCCACAGGCCGAAGGCGAGGAAGGCGACGCCGCCGATGATCGCGCCTCCGGGCACGCCGAGGGCCCGGAAGCCTGTGTCGACAAGGCCGATGACCCCGTCACCCCACAGACCGCCGAGACCGGCCGCGAGCGGCCAGGCGGTCGGGGCGGCGAGCGCCGAGAGGGCGGCGGACAGGCTGAGGACCCCGCCCGAGGCGGCGAGGGCCTTGAGCGGCGTGGGCTTGAGGCGTTGCTGGATCGCGTCGCCGATGGCGGCGGCCAGGCCGAAGGCGACGGTCAGGGCGGCCGCCGGCCAGGCGGCGAGGCCCAGCGACTGCATGAACAGATCGGCGAACAGGGCGCCGTTGGCTCCCAGCCAGTTGGTAGGGGCGATCGATGACGCAGCGTTCAGGCTGGGATCGGCGGGGTTCCACGACACCAGGGCGACGACCAGCAGAGTCGCCAGCAGGGCCTGCAGCACGCCACGAAACCGCACCATGAAGGGGGCTTCCCAGATCATGAGAGCGCCCAGAATGGCGCGCTGGCTGATGGCGAGGGCTGCGGACATGCAGGGGCTCCGGACGGACTAGCAGACCAGTGTCGCAGGCTCGGGGTTAAGGGGCTGTTTACCTCGACAGATGGTCTCCTCCCCCCTTCGCCAGGCGGCGAACAGGGAGGAGACATTACGCCCACTGGACGCGCCCGCCGGACGGCGCGACAAGCGGCCATGGCCTCACCCCACACCCACGATGTCATCGTCGCCGGCGCCGGCATGGCAGGGGCGACGTTCGCCCTGGCCGCGGCGCGGGGCGGGCTGAAGGTCGTCCTGATCGATCCTCAACCCTTCCCGGCCCAGCTGGCCCCGACCTTCGACGGGCGATCGACGGCGATTGCATTCTCGACGTTCCGCATGCTGGACGCGCTGGGTCTCGGCGACGGTCTGCGGCCCCATGCCTGCCGCATGGACCGAATTCTGGTGACCGACGGACGCCGTCCGGGCGCGGCGTCGAAGGCCGCCTCCCCGGCCTTCCTGCGCTTCGATGCCGACGAGATCGGCGACGCCAACGGCGGCGAGCCCCTGGGCTATATGGTCGAGAACCGCCGTATCCGGGCGGCCCTGGCCGGGGCGGTGACGGCGACCGACATTGATCTGCGCACGCCCGGTTCCGTGGTCGGGGTCGAACAGACCAACCCTGCCGCGCGCGTGACGCTGGCCGACGGCTCGGTCATCAGCGCCCCGGTCGTGGTCGGCGCCGAGGGGCGAGGGTCGAAGGTGCGCAAGGCGGCCGGGATCGAGACGGTCGGCTGGGGCTATGGTCAGTCCGGCGTGGTGGCGACGGTCCGGCTGGGCCGCGACCACGGCAATGTCGCCCACGAATATTTCCTGCCCGGCGGCCCGTTCGCCATCCTGCCCCTGACCGAACAGCGCGCCAGCCTGGTCTGGACCGAAAGCACGCGGGCGGCCGAGGCGCTGAAGACCTGTTCCGACGAAGCCTTCCAGTCGCACCTGACCCGTCGATTCGGCGATTTCCTCGACGGCGCCACGCCGGAGGGGCCGCGCTTCGTCTATCCGCTGGGGCTGGAGCTGGCGACGAAGCTGACCGCCCCGCGCACGGCCCTGATCGGCGACGCGGCTCACGGGGTGCATCCGGTCGCGGGTCAGGGCCTCAACATGGGTCTGAAGGACGCCGCCGCCCTCGCCGAGGTGCTGATCGAGGCGATGCGGCTGGGCGAGGACATCGGCTCGCCAGTGACGCTGGACCGCTACGCCCGCTGGCGCCGGTTCGACAATGTGGCGCTGGCCGCCGGATTCGACGGCTTCGTGCGGCTGTTCTCCAACGACGTGGCTCCGGTGCGACTGGCGCGGGACCTCGGCATGGCGGCGGTGAACCGTATAGGCCCGCTGCGCCGCGCCTTCATGCGCGAGGCCGGCGGCGCGACAGGCGATCTGCCGAAGCTGCTCAGGGGCGAGCTGGTCTAAAGTCCTCCCCCGTCGGGGGAGGGGGACCACGAAGTGGTGGAGGGGGTCGACCGCAAAGGCCGGTGTCCGGGGTGAGCCCCCTCCGTCACTCCGCTCCGCTGCGTGCCACCTCCCCCGACGGGGGAGGATTTCTAATCGAGCGGCCGCGCCTCTTCCGGCAGCATGATCGGGACGCCGTCGCGGATCGGGAAGGCCAGTTTGGCGCCCCTGGAGATCAGCTCGTTGGCCTCGCGGTCGTAGTCGAGCCGTCCGCGCGTGACCGGGCAGACGAGGACTTCCAGCAGGCGTGGGTCGACCGATGACGGCGTGTGAAAAGCATCGCTCATTTTTTGTAGAGGGCTACCGCTTGCGCCGCGGGCGCTCGCTGCTTGAGCCCGGTCCTTCTGTGGGTCGAGGGGGTTCTGCTTACTGCATCGACGTGGGCGTGTCGCCGTCGCCGGTCTCGGCCGCGTCGATGCGCATCAGGGTGGTCAGGACCTCGACGCGGTCGGCGAGCGCCTGAGATTCCAGCAGGGCCTGTTTCTCCGCAGGTTCGAACGGCAGGGCCATCGACAGGCTGTTGATCAGGGCCTCCTGCGGCGCGGCCTCGGCCGTCTCCCAGTCGATCTCGAGCTGACGCCGCTCGAGATAGTGTTTCAACCCGGCGAGGAAGGCCTCGCGGTCGAACGCCTCGCCGCCGTGGGGGGCGGACAGGTCGGCCTCGAACGGAGCGAAGGCGGCGCGGACTTGGCGATAGGGGGTCTGGGTCGGCAGTTCCGACGCTACCCGGAACCGCGCCACCCCGGTCAGGGTGACCAGATAGCGGCCGTCGGACGTCTCCGCGAAGCTGGTGATCCGTCCGGCGCACCCCACCGCCGAAAGGCTGGGCAACCGCGCCGGCCCGCCGGACGGCTGGATCAGGCCCAGCACCCGGTCGCCCGCCATCGCGTCGTCGATCATGTTCAGGTAGCGCGGCTCGAAGATGTTCAGCGGCAGCTGACCGCGCGGCAGCAGGATGGCCCCCGGCAGCGGAAACACCGGGATCACCTGGGGCAGGTCAACGGCCTTTACATAGCCCTGGGCCATCGAACGTCCTTCAGGAAAACAGAATGGAAGACAGGCGGCGGCGGCCGTCTTTTGAAATGTCGGACGACAGGCCGGCGGCCTCGAACACGACCAGAAGATGCTTCCTGGCCGCCTGGTCGTTCCAATCGCGATCGGCCGACACGATGTCGAGCAAACTGGTCGCTGCGCCCTTCAGGTCGCCTTCGGCCGCCTGGGCCAAGGCCAGGTCGTAGCGGGCCTGATGATCGTTGGGATCGGCCTTCACCCTGGCCTCGATCGCGGCGGTCTCGCCGGTCGGGGCGCTCGACGACAGGGCCAGCTGGGCCCGGACCGTGACGACCGAGGGTTCGGTGGAATCCTGCGGGGCCATGGCGATGGTCTGGCGCGCCTGATCCGCGTCGCCGCCTGCCAGATAGACCCGCGCCATGCCGGCGATGGCCTTCTGGTTTTCCGGCTCCATGGTCAGGACGTGGGCGAAGGCCTGGGCCGCGCCGCCGAAATCATCGAGGCCCAGCGATTCCTCGCCGAGCGACAGCAGTTGTTCGACATCGGTGTTGACGCCTGCGCCGCCCGAGAGCTTCTCGATGAAGGCCTTGATCTGGCTTTCCGGCACCGCGCCCTGGAAGCCGTCGACCGGCTGGCCGTCGACGAAGGCGAAGACGGTCGGGATCGACTGGACCTTCAGCTGGCCAGCATAGGCGGGGTTCTTGTCGACGTCGATCTTGACCAGTTTGACCGCGCCGCCGGCCGCCCGGACCTGTTTTTCCAGGGCGGGGGTCAGGGTCCGGCACGGGCCGCACCAGGTGGCCCAGAAGTCGACAATGACGGGCTGAACCTTCGACTGGGCGATCACGTCGTCCATGAAGCCGGCGTCGGAGCCGTCCTTGATCAGGTCGTCGGTTCCGGAGGTCTGGGGATCGGCAAGGGTCATCGGATCTCTTTGAAGCTCGGGGCTGTAACGCGGTAGGGCTCAGATGGTCGCGGAGGCCGCCTGCGGCAAGTCGCCGGAGGCGTTGCCTGAAAAGTCGATCACCAACGGTTCCCGCCCGATCTCGGCCAGCAAGCGCCGGAACGCGGCCTGGCTCAGAGCCGTGGTCGCCGTATTCGTCAGGGGGTGGAAGTTGACGATATCGGCCTCCCAAAGCCGCTGGTCGATGACGAAGGTCACCCGTCGGTCGACGTCGTTGATGAGCCCCAGGGCCGTCACCGAGCCCGGCCGCACGCCGAGGGTCTCGTGCATCAGGACCTCATTGCCGAACGACACCCGGTCCGAGCCGATGGTCCGGGGCGCGGCCTTCAGGTCGATGACCGTGTCCTGGCGCGCCGAGATCAGCCACAGCCGGCCCTTCTTGTCCTTGAGGAACAGATTCTTGGTGTGGGCGCCGGGCATGGCGGCCTTGATCTCGTGGCCCTCGTCGACGGTGAAGACGGCGGGGTGGTCGTGGGTTGTCTGCTCGATGCCCCGCTCGGCCATCCAGGCGATCAGACTGTCGCGATCATGCAGTGGTTGAGCGGTCATGCTTGGCCGGGCTAGGAGTGATGCACCTCGATACCGCCCGGAGCGTCGCCTTGGAACTGGAATGCTACCCCATGTCGGCCCGGCCGCCGGATCTGGTGCCCGGGCGCCAGTCGCGGAACTGGATGGACGCCTTCGTCAGCCGGCATCCGTATCGCTGCCTGCCCCTGACCATGGCCAACACCACGGGGTGGGAGATCCTGTGTCCCTTCACCTTTACGGCGGAGTGGAACGGCGGGCCGTCGCAGGCCGACATCACCATCACGCCCGAGCGGCCCCAGCCCGAGCTGGATCATTTCGTCACCTCGCACTTCTCGCGCGGGGTCCTGACCATGCACCCCCAGTATCTGTTCCGCACGCCGCCGGGCTGGGGGATGATCTGCGGGGGCTCGCCCAACCACATGAAGGACGGAATCCAGCCCCTGGTCGGACTGATCGAGACCGACTGGCTGCCCTTCCCCTTCACCATGAACTGGCTGTTCACCCGGCCGGGCCGCGTGAAGTTCGAGCGCGGCGAGCCCTTCTGCTTCATCCACCTGGTCGAGCACCGCAAGATGGAGGCGGTCCAGCCGGTGATCCGCACGCTGGAGTCCAACCCGGTGATGAAGGGCCAGTTCGAGGCCTGGAACCGCCAGAGGACGGATTTCAACACCCGCCTCGCCTCCGGCGATCCCGATGCGGCGAAAGAGGCGTGGCAGCGGTTCTACTTCAAGGGCGAGATCCCGGAGGCCCTGGGCACGGCGCCGGACACGCATGCGAACAAGCGCAGGCTGAAGACCCCGCGGGTGGGTTAGGCAGCAAGTCTCCTCCCCTGTCGGCGTAGCTGATGGGGAGGTGGCAGCGAGCCCTTGCGAGCTGACAGAGGGGTTCTGGCCGCATGCAGAAAGAACCCCTCCGTCTCCTCCGCTTCGCTCCGGATCCACCTCCCCCCGCCTGCGGCGCGGGGAGGAGACACGATCACCCAGCCAAAATCGCCTCCAGCCCCTCGCGCCAGGTCGGGTGGGCGGGGCGCCAGCCCAGTTCGGCCTTGGCGCGGGCGTTCGAGATGCGTTTGGAATCGAGATAGAAGCGCCGCATCGCGTCCGACACCGACGGATCGGTCCAGTCGACCTCGGGCGGCTGGGGCAATCCCATGCGCCGCGCGGCGTCAGCCATGACGACATCGACCGGCGAGGGGGCGTCGTCGGTCAGGTTGTAGATCCCGCCGGGCCTGGGCCGGTCCATTGAGGCGAACAGACCGGCGACGGCGTCGTCGACATAGATGCGGTTGAAGACCTGGCCGGGCTTGCGCACGATCCTCGCCGAGCCGTCGCGCAGCCGGTCGACCACCGACCGGCCGGGGCCGTAGATGGCCGGCAGGCGGAACACCTGCACCGTCAGCCCCATGCCGCGCCCGGCGTCCAGCCAGTCCGCCTCGGCCCGGACGCGGCGCGCGCCCTCCAGGCTGGCGGCGTTCAGGGCGTCGTCCTCGAACACCCAGCCGCCGTCGCGATCGCCATAGACGGCTGTCGAGGAGACGTAGCCGATCCAGTCGGGATAGGCTTGCGCCTCGGTCAGGGCGGGCAACAGGGCTTTCGCCCCGGGACAGCCGTGGCCCTCCGGCGGGGCGGTAATCAGGATGGCGGAAGCCTTGCTGACCGCCGTGGCCAGCGCCGCCATGTCCGCAGGATCGACGGCCGCGACGCCGTCGGTCGTCAGCGCAGCCCGGCGTTCCGGGTCGCGCGAGGTCGCCGCCGTTGACAGGCCGCGTTTCGCCGCCTCGGCCAGCACCGCCCGGCCGAGATAGCCGGTGCCGAAAATCAGCAGGGACCCGTGCGCCATTGCAGGGATCAGCCGGCCCGCGCCTTGGCGGGAGTGGGAACAGGCGTCGGCGCGGGTTCCGGCGCGGTGCGCAAGGCCTCGGCCCGCTTGCCGTTCCAGGCGGAGACGCAGGGGATTTTCGACCGATCGGCCCGGTCGGCGTAGCGGCGTGCGATGTCGGTCACGTCCGCCATCAGCCCCTCGGCCAGGGTGATCGGCTTCAGACCCAGGTCCCTGAACTGGTCGTTGGCGACGACCAGTTCGTTCTCGTCGGCCTCCAGACGGGGATTGGCGACATTGTGGACCTCGGCCCCCGTCATCCCGGCGACCATGGCGGCCAGGTCGCGGACCCGGCGGCTCTCGGTCATCTGGTTCAGGATCTTGACCCGTTCGCCCTTCTCCGGCGGGTTCTTCAGGGCCAGTTCGACACAGCGGACGGTGTCCTGGATGTGGATGAAGGCCCGCGTCTGGCCGCCCGTGCCATGCACCGTCAGCGGATAGCCGAGCGCGCCCTGCATCAGGAACCGGTTCAACACCGTGCCGTAGTCGCCGTCATAGTCGAACCGGTTGATCAGCCGCTCGTCCTGTTTCGTCTCTTCGGTCTGGGCGCCCCAGACGATGCCCTGGTGCAGGTCGGTGATCCGGACCCCGTCGTTCTTGGCGTAGAACTGGAACAGCAGGGCGTCCTGGGTCTTGGTCATATGGTAGATCGAGCCCGGGTTCGGCGGGAACAGGATCTCCTGTTCGGTCGGGCCGAAGTCGGTCTGGACCGTGACCTTCAGATAGCCTTCCGGGATGCGCAGCCCGGCGGTGGTGTAGCCATAGACCCCCATGGTCCCCAGATGCGCCAGGTGGACGTCCAGCCCGCTCTCGACGATGGCGGCCAGCAGGTGGTTGGTGGCGTTGATGTTGTTGTCGACGGTGTAGAGCTTGTGCCGCGCCGACTTCATCGAATAGGGGGCGGCCCGCTGTTCGGCGAAATGGACGACGCTGTCGGGCTTTTCGTCCTTGATCAGGGCGACGAGGCGGTCGAATTCCTTGCCGACGGTCATGTTGACAAAGCCGATGTCGCGGCCGCTGACGTCCTTCCATGCGGCGATCCGCTCGCCCATGGTCCGGATGGGGGTCAGGGACTGGACCTCCAGTTCGTTGTCGATGTTCCGGCGGCTGAGGTTGTCGACGACGATCACGTCCCAGCCGCGGGCCGACAGATGCAGCGCCGTGGGCCAGCCGCAGAAGCCGTCCCCGCCCAGAACCAGTACCTTCATCGCGTCTTTTCCTCCGCCCCAACCTTGCCTAGCCGAAGGCGGGGACCGGAGCAAAGCGGAGCTGTTGCCTAAAGCAGGGGCGCGATCGCCGCACGCGCCGCTGCGCCGAGGCTTGCATGCTTCAGCCCATAGGCGACATTGGCCCTCAGCAGCCCCACCGGATCGCCGCAGTCGAAGGTCGTCCCCTCGTATTCCAGCGCGTGGAAGTCCCTGACCTTCATCAGCCGGGCCATGGCGTCGGTCAGCTGGATCTCGCCGCCGGCGCCCGATTGCTGGTCGGCCAGCAGGGGGAAGATGTCGGGCGTCAGCACATAGCGGCCGGAGATGAACAGGTTCGACGGCTCGGACCCCAGCGGCGGCTTCTCGACCATGCCGGTCATCCGGTTCAGGCGCCCGTCCTGCCCATCCAGGGCGACGATGCCGTATTTGTGGGTCTCTCCCTCGGGCGCCGGCTCGACCACGACGATGTTTCCGCCGGTCTGGTCGTGGGCTTCGATCGCCTGTTTCAGGGCCGGGGTCTCCGCCATCATCAGCATGTCGGGCAGGATGACCGCAAACGGTTCGTCGCCGATCAGATCGCGCGCGCAGAAGACCGCGTGGCCCAGACCCAGGGGCGCCATCTGGCGCACGAAGCTCATTTCGCCGGGACGCGGCAGGTCGGCCAGGATCTGGGCCAGGATGTCGTCCTTGCCCTTGGCCTTGAGGATCGCCTCGACCTCGTAGCCATGGTCGAAATAGTCCTCGATCGAGGTCTGACCGCGTCCGACCACGAAGATCATGTGCTCGATGCCGGAGGCGCGCGCCTCCTCGACGATGTGCGACAGCAGGGGGCGGTCGAACACATTGAGCATGTTCTTCGGCGTCGTCTTGGCGGCGGGCAACACCCGCGTGCCCAGACCGGCGACGGGAAGGACGGCCTTGCGGACGCGGGACGACGACGAACTCATGAAAGCTCCCAGACAGCAGCAGGGAGCCTAACGTATGTCGTGCGTGCTCGTCTCCTCCCTGTTCGCCGCTTGGCGAATGCGAGCTGACGGAGGGGTTCTTCGTGCACGGAGAACCCCTCCGTCTCCTTCGCTTCGCTACAGATCCACCTCCCCATCGCTACGCGACGGGGAGGAGAGATCATTCGACCGTCACCGACTTGGCCAGGTTCCGCGGCTGATCCACGTCGGCGCCCTTCACCACGGCCACGTGATAGGCCAGCAGCTGGATCGGGGCGGCCATCACCAGGGCCGAGATCAGCGGATCGCAGGCGGGGGCCGTGACCACCACCCTGGCGCCTGCGGGCGCGTGTTTCGCCCCTTCCGGGTCGGTGATGAAGACCACCTGACCGCCGCGCGCCATGACCTCGCTCATGTTCGAGGCCGATTTTTCGAACCACGAATCATAGGGGGCCAGGATGATGATCGGGGTGGCCTCGTCGACGAGGGCGATCGGGCCGTGCTTCAGCTCGCCGGCGGCATAGCCTTCGGCGTGGATATAGCTGATCTCCTTGAGCTTCAGCGCGCCCTCCAGGGCCAGGGCCGACATCGGGCCGCGCCCGAGGTAGAGGACGTCCCGCGCCTTGGCGATGTCGACGGCGATGTCCTTCAGCGCGTCCTCCAGACCGATGGCCTCGGCGATCAGGCGCGGCGCCTCCAGCAGGACGCTGACCAGACGCTGTTCCTCGACCTCGTCGATCCGGCCGCGCGCCCTGGCCGCGGCGATGGCGATGGCGATCATGACCGAGACCTGGGCGGTGAAAGCCTTGGTCGAGGCGACGCCGATCTCGGGTCCGCAATGGATCGGCCAGACGACGTCGGCCTCGCGGGCAATCGTTGATTCCGTGGCGTTGACGATGGCCGCCGTCTTCATCCCGGCCTGCGCGCAATGACGGAAGGCGGCCAGGGTGTCGGCGGTCTCGCCCGACTGCGACATGGCGATGGCGAGCGCATTGGGCCGCAGCGACGGGTTCCGGTAGCGGAACTCCGAGGCGATCTCGACGTCCACGGGCAGGTCGGCCAGCTGTTCGATCAGGTACCGGCCGATCATTCCGGCGATGTACGACGTGCCGCAGGCGACGATCTGGATCCGGTCGATGGCGGCGAAATCCACGCCCGGCACCGTCGTGCGATCGGTCAGGGTGTCGACATAGGCGGCGATGGTGCGCTGGCACCCCTCCGGCTGGTCATGGATCTCCTTTTCCATGAAGTGCCGGTAATTGCCCTTCTCCATCAGGACGGCGGAGGCGGGAACGATCTTGATCGGCCGCGCGACCTCCGACCCCGAGGCGTCGAAGATACGGGCCCCGCCGTGGGTGGCGATGACGTAGTCGCCGTCTTCCAGATAGGTGATCCTGTTGGTGAACGGCCCCAGGGCCAGGCCGTCGGAGCCGATGAACATCTCTCCGTCGCCGTGACCCACGGCCAGGGGCGGGCCGTTGCGCGCCGCCAGGATGACCTCGTCCTCGCCCGAGATGAGCACGCAAAGGGCAAAGGCGCCCGACAGCCGGTCCAGCGTCGCCTTGAAGGCTTCGAGCGGCGACAGGCCGGTCGCCAGCTCCGAATCCAGCAGGTGGGCGACCACCTCGGTGTCGGTCTGGGACGAGAAGACGCGGCCGGCGGCGATCAGCTCGGCCTTCAGCTCGGCGAAATTCTCGATGATGCCGTTGTGGACGACGGCCACGTGTCCGGCGATGTGCGGGTGGGCGTTGGCCTCGGTCGGGGCCCCGTGAGTGGCCCAGCGGGTGTGGCCGATGCCGGTCGTGGCCACCAGCGGATTCGCCGCCAGCACCTTTTCCAGCTCCTTCAGCTTGCCGGGCGCGCGACGGCGCTCCAGCACCCCGTTGACCTGGGCAGCGATGCCGGCTGAGTCGTAGCCGCGGTATTCCAGCCGCTTCAGGCTTTCGATCAGGCGATCCGAGACCGGCTGGATTCCGACGATGCCGATGATGCCGCACATTCCAGGTCGCTCCAGCCACAGGGTCGTCTACGGCCGAGGATGACGGCCGGGATGGTCTGCTCTAGGACGGCCTTAGGACGCCGACACCTAAAAAGGCGTTTCGGCAGGTTTCGGCGGAGGGCCGCACATGGGCGAGCGCAAATATTTCGGTACGGACGGCATTCGCGGCAAGGCGAACACCAGTCCGATGACGGCCGAGGTCGCCCTGCGCGTCGGTCTGGCGGCGGGCAAGCTGTTCATGTCGGGCGACGACCGTCGCCATCTGGTGGTGATCGGCAAGGACACCCGGCTGTCGGGCTATATGATCGAGCCGGCCCTGGTGGCCGGCTTCGCCTCGGTCGGCATGGACGTCCTGACCTTCGGTCCCCTGCCGACGCCGGGCGTGGCGATGATGACCCGGTCGATGCGGGCCGATCTGGGCGTGATGATTTCCGCCTCGCACAACGACTATGCCGACAACGGCATCAAACTGTTCGGCCCTGACGGCTACAAGCTGTCGGACGAGACCGAGTTGAAGATCGAATCCATGATGGACGACGGCCTCAACGAGGGGCTGGCGGCGTCCGACAGGCTGGGCCGGGTCAAGCGGATCGACGACGCCCAGGCCCGCTATATCGAGATCGCCAAGGCCGCCTTCCCCAAGACCCTGAGCCTGCAGGGCCTGCGTATCGCCATCGATTGCGCCAACGGCGCCGGCTACAAGGTCGCCCCGACCACCCTCTATGAGCTGGGTGCCGAGGTATGTTCGGTCGGCGTCTCGCCCAACGGGACCAACATCAACGCCGACTGCGGCTCGACCTATCCGGCGACGCTGGCGGCGGCGGTCAAACAGTACCGCGCCGACATCGGCATCGCGCTGGACGGCGACGCCGACCGGCTGATCATCTGCGACGAGACCGGCAAGGTCGTCGACGGCGACCAGATCATGGCCCTGATCGGCCGCGACTGGGCCCGGCGCGGCGTGCTCAGGGGCGGCGGCGTGGTCGCTACCGTCATGTCCAACCTCGGCCTCGAGCGCGCCCTGACCGGCGACGGCCTGACGCTGGAGCGGACGAAAGTGGGTGACCGCTACGTCATGGAGCGGATGCGCGAGGGCGGCTTCAACCTCGGCGGCGAACAGTCCGGCCACCTGATCCTGCACGACCACGCCACCACCGGCGACGGCCTGATGGCGGCGCTTCAGGTGCTCGCCGTGCTGGTCGAGAGCGGCAAGCCGATGAGCGAACTGGCCCGACAGTTCGATCCCGTGCCCCAGCTGCTCCAGAACGTGCGCTTCACCGGCGGCAAGCCTTTGGACGACACGAAGGTCAAGGCCGCCATCGCCGAAGGCGAGGCCTCTCTGGCCGGACAGGGCCGCCTGCTGGTCCGCCCCTCCGGCACCGAGAAACTGATCCGCGTCATGGCCGAGGGCGACGACGAGGCCCTGGTGAAACGGGTCGTGGCCGAGGTCGCGGCGGCGGTGAAGGCGGCGGGCTAACCCGATATCACCGGGACTTAAATGATAATTCAGGTCGCTCTGGCATGGCAGATCCCATGCACAGCGCGACCCCTGCCCTGGATGACTCGTCCCTGTTCCTGGCCTGGGACCGGCTGCGGCGTCCGATCTGGATGTTCGACCCGGCGGCCAGCAAGGGGGTGTACGCCAACACATCCGCCCTGGCCCTTTGGGGATCGGAGACACTCGAGGCCTTGCTGGCCCGGGACTTCTCCGACCTGTCGCCCGCCGTCAAGGCGCGGACCGCGCGACTGGTGCAGGTTACGGCGGACGGCGAAACGGTCAGCGAGCGCTGGACCTTCTATCCAAACGGGCAGCCGGTCACGGTCAAGGCGACGATCTCGACCTTCGTGCTCGCCGACGATCGGCCCGTCCTGCTGTTCGAGGCTGCGCCGATCGAGGTCGGGCCGGCCGAGCGGCGCGCCGTCGAGGCGCTGCGCTATGCACCCACCCTCATTTCCCTGTTTGACCAGGAGGGCGGGGCCCTGTTCTGCAACCCCGCTGCCTTCACCGCCTACGGCAGCGAAACCCTTGCCTATGCGGAGCGGTTTGTGCGGCCCGAGGCCGTGGAAAGTCTGCGGACCCGCGCCCTGGAAGGCCACAGCGCCTTCGATGTGTGCGAGATTCGCACCGCACAGGGAATTCGCTGGCACCATCTGGTCCTGACCGCTGTGCCGGACCCGGTGACCGGCGAAATCGGCCTGCTGCTCAGCGAACAGGACGTCACCGCCCGGGTCGAGGCCGAACAGGCCCGCGCCGCCGCCGAACAGAAGGCCGCCATGGCCGAGGCGCGCCAGCAGTTCCTGTCCGACATGTCGCACGAGCTGCGCACGCCGCTGAACGCGATCCTCGGCTTCGCCGAGGTGATGGCGCACGACGCCCTGCCGGAGCGGACGCTGCAACAGGCCGGACGGATCCACGAGGCGGGCCAGCGGCTGCTGACGCTGGTCAATGAGATGATCATCGTGTCGGACCAGGACGTGATGGTCCCGGAAGGGCAAGGGAGCGTCCTGCGGCCGGCCGAAATGCCGCCGGCCGCAACGCCCGCCACGCGCGATCCCGACAGCGGACCAGCGGTCCTCTATGTCGATGACAATGAAAACAACCGCACCCTGGTGGCCACAATTCTGGCGACCCAGGGCATCCGGTGCGAGACCGCCGATGACGGGCTTCAGGGTCTGACGGCGGTCGAACAGGGTGACTTCGACCTGATCCTGATGGACATCGCCATGCCGGTCATGGACGGGGTGGAGGCGTCCCGGCGCATCCGGGCCCTGCCGAGCACCAGGGGTGCGGTCCCGATCATCGCGGTCACCGCCAACACCCTGCCCGAACAACTCGCCACCTATGCCGCTGTGGGCATCGACGACTGTCTGGCCAAGCCGATCAATATGGTCGGGCTGCTGACGGCGGTCTCGGTCTGGGGCGCGGGAAGACCGGACGCCGGCTCGGTCGAGGGCTCGACGGGTGAGGGCGCCCGCCCGGCCTGACCGCGCCCTTCGATCCCCTCCGACCGGACTGAAGGCGTCCTGTGGCAACGGCATGGGCCGCTCCCGGAGGCTCCCGGCGCTCAAGGCCAGTGTTGAATATGGGATCAACCTGCGCGAGGGCGCCTTCCGCTAGATATCTCACCGTGCACCCCGGCGAAGGCCGGGGTCCAGATGGAGAAGACGGTGGCTTGATCAGCGATCCCGGTGCGACATCCCGGCCGCTTTGGTCCTTGATCTGGATCCCGGCCGTCGCCGGGATGCACGGTGAAAGGGGCCGGGATGTCTGTTGGAGTTAGGCCACCAGCGCCAGGACCACATCCTCGATCCGCTTCCTGATATCCGGCACGGCGATCGTCTCCCAGAATGCGGCGCGGGCTGGCGGGCCGAGCACGAACAGTCGTGGATCGGCGTCTCCTTCGGCCGCCAGCACCCGGCCGGAGGCGTCCAGCTCCAGCCCCAGCCGCAACGGATCCAGCCGGGCCCGGCCGTCGATCAGCAGGGGGCCGGTCACGGGATCGGCCTCGGGCGCATGGCCGGGGCCGGTGCAGTCGATCAGCCAGCGGGCGGTCAGCGGTTCCCGGGCCGGGCCCTGACGCGGACGCCAGTCGAGACGGACGCCGTCGGCATCGGCCGTGATCGCCTTTACCCGGCCGGAGACGACGGCGAGCCGACCCTCGGCCAGCAGCCGGTCGATATGGGCGCCGATCTGCGGCGCCAGCCGGTGGCGGTGGACGTCCCACCACGGCCGCAGGTGGCGCACGATCCGGCCGCGCGTGGCGATATCGGCCTCGCCCCACAGGTCGGCGGTGATGGGGCGCAGGCCCTCCATCATCTCGCGCCAGCCCGAGCGGGCCGAAACCTTTCGCGCCTCGGCCAGACGCGCGGACAGCGGACCGTTCAACAGGGCCGGCGATGCCCGTGCAGGCGGATCGGGAAGCTCGCCGTGCGCCCGGGGCAGCAGGCCGCGTCGGGACAGGGCCATCGCCCGCCCGCGCCAGCCGCGTCCCTCCAGCGACAGCAGCATATCGACCATGGTCAGGCCCGTGCCGACGATCAGGATGTCGTCTTCGGCGCCGACGGGATCGAGCGCGCCCGGCGCCCAGGGATCGGAGATGACCGCGCCCGCCTCGCCCGAGGTCGTGCGCGGGGCCGGATTGCCGGTGGTCAGGACGACGGCGTCGGCGGCGATGCGGCGGCCGTCGGACAGGGCGACGCCGCCAGCTTCCAGGCCCGCGACCTCCCCGACCACGCGTTCGATCCGGCCGGGATGGGCGGTCTCGATCTCGGCCAGCCTCGCCTGGACATAGCGGCCGAAGATCATCCGCGGCGCGAACCCCTCCGGGTCGGCATGGTCGGGCGCATTGGTCTCCAGCCAGCGGACGAAATGATCGGGACGGTCGGCCAGGGCGCTCATCCGCGCGGAGCGGACGTTGAGCAGATGCCCTTCGAACGGCGTCGAATAGGCGACGCCCAGACCGAAGTCCGGCGTCCGGTTGATCAGGATGGAGTTGGTCCCGCGTTCGGCCAGCCGCGCCGCGAGCATGGCCCCCGAGAAGCCGCCCCCGACTATGGCGACCCTGTCGATCCGTCCCGTCACGCCGCCTCCCGCCCGTTGCGGCGGTTCTGGACCGCGCCGGGCCGGGGGTCAAACTTCAGGGTCTGCCGCCCAGCTATCAATCACGTGCCAGAAAATGCTCGTGCATCCCCGCGAAGGCGGGGACCCAGGCTTGAGCCGTCTGCCGGACCGGCAGAGTTTCGAACCTCAGCAACGGGGTAGCGATCATGGATTCAAAACCTGGGTCCCCGCCTTCGCGGGGATGCACGGATTTTGGAGGCCATGCCCATCAACGGATCGCCCGAATCCGCCTTGGAAATCAATCGTCGACTCTAACGAGAGGCCTTTTATCCATCACGGCCTGAAACGCCCTTACACTCGTCATCCTCACGTAAAAAACGCTCGGGTCATCCGGACGCTTCGGACGGTGCTTTGAAGTGTGGCCGCGTGCGATCCGGACTCCCCGGACTCGGCGGAGTCTGTTTTTGAGTCCGGACGCGGCGCAAGGGAAAGGAGGCCTCAGATTTCCTGGTTGTAGGCGCCGACCTCGGGGTGGGCGGCGAGGCGGGGCTTCACCTCCTTGTGGAACAGGGCGCGCATATCGTCTTCCGACCGCATCGACTCGACCACCACGACCATCTCCGGCTTGTTCGAGGAGGCGCGGACCAGGACCCACGATCCGTCCTCCAGATGCACCCGCGCGCCGTTGACCGTGATGACCTCGACGATCTTGCGGCCCAGGATCGAGCCGCCCTCGGCTGCCAGTTTCTCGTATTCGGCCACGACCCTGGCCAGGACGTCGTATTTGATCTCGTCGTCGCAGTGGGGCGACATGGTCAGGCTGGTCCAGGCGTCGGGCAGGGACGACTTCAGCTGCGACAGGGTCTTGCCCGGATTGCGGTCCAGCATCTGCAGGACGGCGGCGGCGGCGACCAGTCCGTCGTCGTAGCCACGACCGATCGGGTTCGCGAGGAAGAAGTGGCCCGACTTCTCGAACCCGGCCAGGGCGCCCAGTTCGGCGGTCTTGCGCTTGATGTAGGAGTGGCCGGTCTTCCAGTAGACTGTGGTGGCGCCATTGGCCTTCAGCACCTCGTCGGTCTTGTAGAGGCCGGTCGATTTCACATCGACGACGAAGGTGGCGTTGGCATGCAGGGCCGACAGGTCGCGGGCCAGAAGCAGACCGATCTTGTCGGCGAAGATTTCCTCGCCGGTGTTGTCCACAACGCCGCAGCGGTCGCCGTCGCCGTCGAAGCCCAGGGCGAGGTCGGCGCCGGTCTCCTTCACCCGCGCCGCCATCTGCATCAGCATGGCGTGGTCTTCGGGGTTCGGATTGTATTTGGGGAAGGTATAGTCGAGGTCGCAGTCCATCTCGATGACCTCGCAGCCCATGCGGCGCAGGGCCTCGGGGGCGAAGGCGCCGGCCGTGCCGTTGCCGCAGGCGCAGACCACCTTCAGCGGGCGGCTCAGCCTGATCGAACCGACCACCTCCTGAAGGTAGGGCTCGCGGAAATTCTCGACCCGCTCCAGACGCCCGCCGGGCCGCGCGACGCCGATTCCCTCAAGGACGATCTCCTTGAGCCGGCCGATCTCCTCGGGGCCGAAGGTGACGGGCGGATTGGTGCCCATCTTGACGCCGGTCCAGCCGTTCTCGTTGTGCGAGGCGGTGACCATGGCGACGCAGGGGGCCTCCAGCGCGAACTGGCCGAAATAGGCCATCGGCGACAGGGCCAGACCGATGTCCAGCACCTCCATCCCGCCTTCCAGCAGGCCGATGATCAGGGCGTGCTTCACGGTCGAGGAATAGGAGCGGAAGTCGTGCCCGACGACGATGCGCGGCTGGATGCCGCTCTCGTGGACATAGGTGGCCAGCGCAAGTCCGAGGGCCTGGATGCCGAGCAAGTTTATCTCTTTTTCCAGAATCCAGCGCGCGTCGTATTCCCGGAAGCCTGTCGGCTTGACCAAGGGAATGGTTTCGAATTCGAAGGTGTTCGGAACCAGGTCCTGGCGGGGCTTCAGCATGCGATGTCCTTGAAGGCAGGGGGATTCCGGTCGCGGCGGTATAGACGCAGGGACGCAGGCGGACAACAACGCCCGAGCCCTGATATCGCTGCACTGCGAAGGCCGTGCGACGCCCTCCGGCTTGACCCTCGCGGGACGCCGCCCTACCCCCAAAGGTGAATTTCGGAGAACCCATGTCCCGCCTGATCCTGTTGCGCCACGGCCAGAGCCAATGGAACCTCGAGAACCGTTTCACGGGCTGGGTCGACGTCGACCTGACCGCTGAGGGCGAGGCCCAGGCGCGGCGTGGCGGCGAACTGATCGCCGGGGCGGGGTTCAAGCCCGCCGTGATGTTCACCTCGGTCCTGACGCGGGCGAAACGCACCGGCGCCCTGGCCCTGTCGTCGGCCGGGCTGAAGGCTGTGCCGGTGATCGAGGACTGGCGGCTGAACGAGCGCCATTACGGCGGCCTGACCGGGCTGGACAAGGCCGAGACCGCCCTGAAGCACGGCGAGGACCAGGTGAAGATCTGGCGTCGCAGCTACGACATCCCGCCGCCGCCGCTGGAGGCGGGCAGCGAGTGGGATTTCGCGGGCGATCCCCGCTACGCCGGCCAGGCCATTCCCGACACCGAGAGCCTGAAGACCACGCTCGACCGCGTCCTGCCCTACTGGAACGAAGCCATCGCGCCGCGTCTGAAGGTCGGCGAGGACGTGCTGATCGCCGCCCACGGCAATTCCCTGCGCGCCATCGTCAAACATCTGTTCGACGTGCCCGACGATCGGATCGTCGGGGTCGAGATCCCCACCGGAAATCCGCTGGACATCGACCTGGACGCCGACCTGAAGCCCGTTTCGGCCCGTTATCTGGACGCCGGCCGCGCCACCGCACTCCCGGCGATTTCATGAGCGACGACCCCGCCCGTCGCGGCGTGAGCGACGATGATGTCTTCATGCGCCGGGCCATCGACCTGGCGCTGGACCGGATGGGCGAGACCTGGCCCAATCCGGCGGTGGGTTGTGTCATCGTCAAGGACGGCAGGCTGCTGGCCGAGGCTGCGACGGCCGCGGGGGGACGCCCCCACGCCGAGGAACAGGCCGTGCCGGCTGCCGGCGCCGAGGTCGAGGGCGCGACCGCCTATGTGACGCTGGAGCCCTGCGGGGCCCGGTCGTCGGGTCGGGCGTCCTGCGCCCAGTTCCTCGCCGAGGCGAAGATCGCCCGCGTCGTGGTGGCGGCGCTGGATCCCTCGCCGTTCGCCTCCGGCCGGGGCACCGAACGGCTCCGTCAGGCGGGCCTCGTGGTCGAGACCGGCCTGATGAAGGACGAGGCGGCCGTCCTGTCCGAAGGGTTCCTGCACCGGCTCGAGACCGGGCGGCCGATGGTTCGCATCAGCGCCGACGGCAAGGGTTTCGACGCCCGCTTCGCCGCCTCGGCTCGCGCCGACCTGGTCACCGAGCTGAAGCGGCTGGGCGAGGCCGGCTATACGCGCTTGTGGACCGCCCCCGGCGAACTGGCCGACGCCCTGGCCGAGCAGGGCCTGCTGAGTTCGTAGCGGCCTGACGACCGGCCTGGCCAATTGAGGCCGATAGCGACTGACTCACTGATATTTTGCGGAAAATCAGTGTTTCCGAAAACCTTCCTTAAGCGGACGCGTCCCATCATGTGGCCATGTCAGCGGTTCAGGAAGGCGTCCTTCGACGTCGCATCACCCAGCAGGAAGTCGACGCCGTCTGCGCGCGTCACGACCGCCTGTGGCAGGCGCGCCCCGGCGGCGCGCGGGCAGTATTCGCCTGGATGGACCTGTCTGGCCTCAGCCTGAAGGGTCGCAATCTTGCTGATGCCGACTTCTCCGCCGCCGCGATGATCGGCTGCGACCTGACGGGCTGCAAGCTGGACAACGGATCCTTCTTCGGCGCGGACATGCAGGACGCGATCCTGGTCGAGGCGTCGATGCGCCGCGCGGACCTGCGCGGCGCCTGCCTGCGAGGCGCGGATCTGTCGGGAGCGGACCTGTTCGAGGCGGACCTGCGCGAAGGCACGATCGCCTCGGCGGACCGCAAGGTCGGCTTCCGCGTGCTGGAAGCCAAAGGCCGTGATGTCACCCAGGCCCGGGGCGCCAGTCTGGTCGGCGCCAATTTGCAGCGGTCGCGCCTGTCGGGCATCGCGGCCCAGTCGGCGGACTTCTCCGACGCCATCATGAAGGACTGCAAGCTGGTCCGGGCGAACCTGAAACAGGCTAATTTCCGAGGCGCGGACCTGGCGGGCGCCGACATGTCCGGGGCCGACCTGACCGGCGCGGATCTGCGCGACGCCATTCTGGTCGGGGTGATCTCGTCCTCGTGGCGCACCGATGGCGCCAATCTGGACGGCGCCCTGACCGACAAGGGTTCGGCCGGCGAACCGGTGGCCCAGCTGCCGGCGGCCGAGATGCTGCACGAACATGCCAACTGGTGCGAGACCGGCGGGGTCGAGGGCCAGCCCTCGGTGTTCGACGACGTCGATCTGCGCGGCCTGGGTTCGATCACAGGCCTTAACCTGACCGCACTGTCGGCGAAGCGCGCCGTGTTCTACGGCCTGAACATGGAAGGGGTGCAGTTGCAGGGGGCGCATCTCGAGGGGGCGGACCTGAGGTCGGTCAACCTGCGCCGGGCCGACCTGCGCGGGGCGCGACTCGTCGGGGCGCGGCTGAATGGGGCGGACCTGCGCGAGGCGCAACTGGGGCCGTTGATGCTCGGGCCCGAGCGGCTTCTGCCCGCCGACCTGACTGAAGCCGTGCTGCGCTCGGTCGATTTTTCCGGGGCGGATCTGCGGCGCTGCGTTCTTGCGGGCGCGGATCTAACCCGGGCCGGGATGCATGGCGCCCAGACGCGCCATGCCGATTTCACAGACGCGGTTCTCGCCGGGGTCCGCGGACTTCAGCGGGAGGGAGAACCGGCATGACCATGACCCGACGCCGCCTCGGACAGGGCGATTTCGACATGTTCGCCGCCGCCCATGAGCGGTTCGTCACCGGCAGGCCGGGCGGGCGCAAGCTTTCGCTGAAATTCATCGACCTGACCGGCGTCTCGATGGCGCACCGGATCCTGGACGACGCCGACTTCTCTGGTTCGATCCTGGAGAACTGCAACATGGCCGGGGCGCGGCTGGAACGCGCGATCCTGTTCGGCTGCGACCTGCGCGGCGCCGATCTGACACGGGCCTGCCTGAGGCGGGCGGATATCCGGGGAACCTGTCTGCAGGGCGCCGACCTGTCCGAGGCGGACCTGACCCAGGCCGATTTCCGCGAGGGCGTCATCGCCGTCCCGCATGAGACCAGGGGTCTCGCCTCGGCCCGCCATGAAACCCGCCAGGGGCTGGCCGATGGAGCCCGGTTCGCGGGAGCCACTCTGGACGGCTCGCGTTTCGACGGCGTCAGCGCCTGCAAGGCCGATTTCACCGACTGCTCGATGCGCGGCGCTCGGCTGAACGGCGCCAATCTGAAGGATGCGGACCTGTCCGGCGCCCTGCTGGAAGGCGCCGATGTCGGCGGGGCCAATCTGGCGGGCGCGCGCCTGTGCGGCGCCATCCTGACCGGCGTGGCCATGGATCGGGCCAGGCTGGACCGAACCGACACGACCGGCTCGATCCGCGAGCCCGACGCGGCGACCATCGCCCGGGCCGAGGAACTCTATCAGATCGCGCTGGACGCCAACGCCTGGGCCGAAAGCGGCGGTGTCCTGGGCGGGCCGGCGGTTCTGGACGGCGAGGATCTTCGCCCGCTCGGCGATCGGCTGAAGGGGCTGAAACTCTCGGCCATGAGCGCCAAGGGCGCCTGTCTGGCGGGTCTCGACCTGCGCGGCGCCCAGCTGCAGGGGGCCAATTTCGAAAAGGCCGATCTGCGCGGCGCGCTGCTGGGTAAGGCGGACCTGCGCGGAGCCCGCTTCGGCGAGGCCCTGATGACCAAGGTCGATCTGACAGCCGCCGACATCAGCCCGCTGCCCCTGGGTCCGACCCGCTGCGTGCCGTCGAACCTCGGTGGAGCGCGCATGCGCTATGCCGAACTGGTCCGTGCAGACCTGTCGAAGGCCAATCTAACGGGCGCGGACCTGTCCGGCGCCAACGCCACGGGGGCGAAGCTGGACGGCGCGACCCTGACCGACGCCCGTCTCGACCGCGTCACAGGCCTCGTCCAGCCGGCGGTCGCCGCCTGACAAAAAAGGGCGGCCCGAGGACCGCCCTTTCCCTTCATTCGCGAAGGCCGAGGCTTACGCCGCTTCGCCTTCGATCAGAGCCGCAGTCGGCGCACCCGTCGCGATCTCGATGCGCCGAGGCTTGAGGGCCTCAGGCAGCTCGCGCTTCAGGCTGACGGCCAGGAGACCGTTGTCGAGCGAAGCTTCGGTCACCACCACATAGTCAGCCAGCTGGAAGCGGCGCTCGAAGTCGCGCTCGGCCAGGCCGCGATGCAGATAGGTGCGGTTCGCCGACGCATCGTCATTGGCGGTCTTGCGGCCGATGACGGTGAGCAGGTTTTCCTTGACCTCGATGTTCAGCTCGTCGGGCCTGAAGCCGGCGACGGCGATCTCGATCCGATAGGCGTTCTCGCCCGTCGTCTCGATATTGTAGGGCGGCCAGCCGGTCTCCGGGCCAGTGCGCGCGGCGCTTTCGAGAAGGCCGGCCAGGCGGTCGAAGCCCACGGCGGAACGATAGAGGGGGGTGAAGTCGATGGTACGCATGTCGATCTCCTGATCATCAGCAAGATTGAGCCGCTCCGCGTTGCCCGGAGCAGCGGTGGGAATCAGTCCGAGCAGTCCCTGTTGGGCCCCGTCCGGTCTGCGAGAGCCCGGGATCGGCGCTCTCAGATGAACAGGTGGGATGCCTGAGTGCGACGTCAAGGGCGGGCCGGTTGCGGGATCGTCACTTGCCCGCGTGCGACCTGTCCGTAAGGTGCCGCCCAACCCTTCCTCTGTTTCGGAGCCGACCATGCGCGCGTCCAGACTCGTCCTTGTCACCACCCTCGCCCTGCTCTCGGCAGGAGCCGCCGCCGCCCAGACCGCACCTTCCTCTGGAGAGACCCCAGCCCAGCGCGAGGCGCGACGTGAGGCCATGCCGCCGCCGGTGCTTCAGGAGGATGAGGCGCTCCAGGCCGCGATCGGCTCGGATACGCGCCCGGCCGCAGATGTCGCGCGTGACGCCTTCCGCCATCCGTTCGAGACCCTGACCTTCTGGGGGCTGACGCCCGGCTCGACCGTGGTCGAGATCGAACCCGGTCGGGGCGGCTGGTGGAGCGCGATCCTGCAGCCCTACGCCCAGGCGACCGGCGGGACCTATGTCCCCGTCAATCGTCCGCTGGAAGGGATGGTCGTGGCTGACGGCACGGCGGACATGATCGTCGTCGCCCGCGCCTTCCACAACTGGCACCGCTCGAACCCGCAGCGCACCGGCCCCTACCTGGCGGCCTTCTTCAAAGCCCTGAAACCGGGCGGCATCCTGGCCGTGGAACAGCACCGCGCCTTTGAGGGGCTGAACGCGGATGTCACTGCGCCCACCGGCTATGTCCCGGAAAGCCATGTCATTCATGCCGCGCAGGCGGCCGGCTTCGTGCTGGAGGCACGCAGCGAGCTGAACGCCAATCCCGGGGACGACCGCAACCACCCGTTCGGGGTCTGGACCCTGCCGCCGGTGCGGACCAGCGCCGCGCGCGAAGGCAACGCCACCGATCGGGCGACGCCCCTGACCGAGGCCGAACGGACCGAATATGACGCCGTCGGCGAGAGCGATCGGATGACCCTGAGGTTCCGCAAGCCCGCCTGAGTTTCAAGCCTTTGACGGCATTGGCGAACCCCTCTATCCCAACCCGATCCGGGGCGACGGCCGGCTGGGGAGAGTTGATGCGGGATCAGGCGCGGATAGGGCGAACGGGACCATCGCGTCGGGCCATGCTGTCCGGCGTCGGTCTCGTGCTGATCTGCGGCGTCGCGGCCTGTGGCCGGAAGGAAGAGGAGACCGCCGACCCCGAGGCTCCCGCCGGACCGCCGGAAGGCTCACTCGAATGGGCCATCCAGGGGCCATGGCGAGCCGCCGACCGGCCGCGTGACATCTATCGCCACCCCCTGGAGACGCTGCGCTTCTTCGGCCTGCAACCGTCGATGCATGTGGTCGAGTTTTGGCCGGGCAGCGGCTGGTACACCGAAATCCTGGCCCCCTATCTCGCCAAGGGCGACGGCGAATACTACGGCGCGGGCTTCGCGACCGGGCCGGGGACAGATCCTGCCCAGGCGGCTCTGGTGGCCAATTTCGAGCGCCGGTTCGGTTCGGACCGCAGGCTGTACGGCGACGTGAAGTTCAGCGCCTTCGGGTCCGGGACCGGACCCGTGGCGCCGGCCGGGACCGCCGACATGGCTCTGTTCATGCGTAACATCCACGCCTGGATGGCGGCGGGCATCGCCGAAAAAGCTTTCGCGGACGCCTATGCCGCCTTGAAGCCCGGCGGCGTCCTTGGCGTGGAGCAGCACCGGCTGGCTCCCGACGGGGATCAGGATCCGGCCGCCTCCAACGGCTATGTTCAGGAGGCGTTCGTCAAACAGCTGGCGGCCGAGGCCGGGTTCATCTTCGTCGCCGCTTCCGAGATCAACGCCAACCCGGAAGACACAAAGGACCACCCCTTCGGCGTCGAGACCCTGCCGCCGCGCCTCTTGACGGCGGCCCAGGGTGAGGCGCCCGACCCGGCGTTTGATTCCGCCAAATACCGCGCGATCGGCGAAAGCGATCGCATGACCTTGAAGTTCAGGAAGCCCGAGTGAACCGCGCCGCCGCCTTCGCTGCCAATGCCCCGCTGATGGGCGTGCCCGGAGCCGCCGCCCCGCCCGGAGGGGTCGGCGAATGGTTCCGGGGCGCGGGGGGCCTGCGTCTGCGCGCTGCCTTCTGGACCCCGTCCGCCCTGGTCGCGCCGAAGCCGCGAGGCACTGTGGTGCTGTCGCCGGGCCGGACCGAACCGATAGAGAAATATTTCGAGGTCATCGGCAACTTCCTCGCGCGCGGGTGGTGCGTCCTGGCCCACGACTGGCGCGGCCAGGGCCTGTCGGCGCGACTGCTGCCGGACCGGTTGAAGGGTCACGCCCGCGCGGTAGAGGAGTTCCAGGACGACTACGCCCGGCTGCTGGACGCGTTCGAGACGCGCGCGCCCAAGCCCTGGATCATGGTCGGCCACTCGATGGGCGGGGTGCTGAACCTGCTCTGCCTGGAGGCCGGCGAGACCCGGTTCGCCGGGGCTGTCCTGTCCAGTCCCATGCTACGCATCAAGACCGGCAAACGGTCGATGTGGTCGGTCAAGCTGGCGGTGCGCTGGAACGTGCGCCACGGCAAGGCCGGCGACTTCGTGCTGGACGACGCTGACGATCCCTTTGACCATACGTTCGAGAAGGACGCACTGACGTCCGACGAGACCCGCTACGAACTGTGGCGTCAGCAGCTCTACGCCTGTCCGCACCTGGCGGTCGGCGGCCCCACCTGGGGCTGGCTGGCGTTCGGCATCGACGCGGGCGAAAGATCGCTGAAGCCCAAGGCGCTCAAGTCGGTCCAGATTCCCTGCACCATCGTGCAGGCGGGCGACGACGACCGCGTCTGGAAACAGACCAACCGCTGGGCCGCCAAGCGGCTTGGCCGAGGTCGCTATGTCGAGATCGATCACGCCAAGCACGAGGTCATCATGGAGACGGACGACCTGCGGGCGATCTTCCTGAACGAGTTCGACGCGATGGCGGACTATGTCTCGCCGATCGCCGACCTCGAGCCGGCAAGGGCGGAATCCGAAGCGGTGGCCTGAGCCGCTGCTTCGGATGCCTTGATTACATCGGGCGAGTGACGCTGCCGCCGATGTTGGCGATCACTTCGCGGGCGTCGAAGGCGTTGGCGTCGCCGGAGGGCTTGGCGCCGCGACCCATCACGATTTCGGTGGTCGCCTCGTATCGGTCGATCTGGCGAACGTCGAAGTCGTCGCGGCCCCAGAACGGATCGTTCCACCGGCTCCAGCCGCGCGGGCCATAGTAGCGCCACGACGGGCCCCAGAACGGGCTGTAGCGGTTGAAGAACGGATCGCCGATGGTCTGGTAGCGGGTGTCGCGATCGGTGGCGCGATTGACCGTTGAGAACCAGTCGTAGCCGTTCTCGACTGTCAATTCGGCCGAGCGCAGCAAGAGGCCCATCTCGACCTGGTCGCGCGAGGTGACAGAGTTGCCTGAGAAGCTGACGCGATAACGGTCATTCTCCAACCGCTGCTCGGCATAGCCCCCGCGCTGGCCATTGTAGCCGGCAGGGGCGTAGGCGGTGGAGGTGGCGCAGGCCGCCAGCGTCAGGGCTGAGGCGGCCACCACGAGAAGGGATTTGATCGAAGAGGTCATTGGGGGCTCCTGAACTCGAGCAGAAAATCCGTCATTTCACCTGAACGGCGCATGAACAGGGACGTTCCGCCAACCCACAAACCTCTATAATCGCGAGACAATCAGGACCGCGGCAATCAGAAGCAGGGAGCCGACGAAGACACCGAAGCCGCGCCGGAAACGAGGCTCGCCCATCCGCCGCGCCAGAACGGCACCGCTGAGACCGTAGGCGCTCATGGTCAGGACGTCCATGCCGATGACCGCGACCGCGAACAGGGCCAGTTGGGGTGCGGCGGGACGGTCGATATCGAGGAAGGGGGGCAGGACGGCGGTGAAGAAAAGCACCGCCTTCGGATTGGCGATCTGCACCAGGAAACCATCGACGAAGGCGGGTCGGCGCAGGTGGGTTCGGCCCTCGGTCGAGACCTCGCCCGGGGCAGGTTTGAACGCGGATCGGATCGAGGACGCGCCCAGCCAGGCGACATAGAGGGCGCCGGCGACCGCGACCCAGCGAAACACCTCGGGAAAAGCGGTCACCAGGGCGCCGAGTCCAAGCGCGGCGGCGCCGAACCAGACCAGGGTCGCCACGTTCATGCCGGCCACAGCGATCAGCACCGCCCGCCTGCCGCGCTCCATGCCGGTGGCGATGGAGAAAAGGTTGGCGGGCCCCGGCGTCACAGCCATGACCATCATCACGCCCAGGAAGACGAGATAGAGATGCGGATCGACGGGCAGGGCGCTCACCTCGACAGACAGACCACCTGGGCGACCCGCAGGTCGCGGCGCAGGTCGTCCGAGACCCGGCCATAATTATCGACGGTGACAGGCTCGCCCAGCAACTGTTCGTCCGCCTGCTGTTCCCCCCGGATGGCGGGGCCCAGGGTGTCGGGCGCGGTGGTGTAGAGCCGTCCCCGGCGCGGCGCCTCGGCGATGGTCAGGGCGACGACCCGTCCCCGCCTGTCCAGCACGGGGGCGCCGGACAGGCCCGCGAGCGTGCCCTCCAGCCCGGAGGTTCGCCCGACCTCGGCCCAGGCCAGCACGGGCTCGTCATGGGCGCCGCGTCCCCGGACCTTTAGCGTCTCGCGGCCGAGCAGGCGCGAGGTGACCTCGCCCGGCCTGCCCTGCGGGAAACCGGGATGGAAGGCCCGCTGGCCGACGTACAGTGGCGTCTGGGTCGTGACAGGCAGGGCGGGCGGACCGCCGGCGGTGATCAGAAGGGCGATGTCGGCCCGGGGCGACAGCCGCACATCGGCCGCCACGGCGCGACCGCCGCCGACGACCAGCGCCGGCCGACGACACCCCTCGACGACATGGCGCGCGGTCAGCCAGCGCCCGCGCCCGGCGATCGAGAAGGCGGTTCCGGCGACAGGCTGGAAGGGCGCGTCCGGCGCGGTCACCGTCACCGAAGGATCAAAGGGAGTGACGGGCCCCAGCAGGGCGCCCTCGATCTCGTCGGGCGGCGGGGGCGCGGGCGGGGCATCGGCGTTCTCGCGCCGACTGAGCGAACCCAGGACCAGGGCGAAGACCACGCTGGAATAGATCAGCCAGTCCGGCGGACGGGGAAAACGCATCCGCGCGAGCTCAGCCTGTCAGGGCGGCGGCGAGGATCAGGGCGGTCGCCAGCTTGGCCGACACCAGAAGCACGGCGGCGGAGATCTCGCCCTCCTGAATGCGTTGGGGAAGGCCGGTCAGGACCAGATCGACGATGCGGAAGGCCAGAAGCTGCAACACCAGGGTCGCCAGGCCCCACAGGACTATATCCGCCACTGAGGTCGACACCGACATCGACACCGCCAGAGGAATGGCGAGGCCGAGCAATACCCCGCCGAAGGCGACGCCGGCCGCGGCGTTGCCTTCCCGGATCAGGCTGATCTCCTTCCACGGCGTCAGGAGGGCGTAGATGACCGCTCCCGCGCCCAGCAGGCCGAAGGTGACCATGAGGTGGACGACCAGCACGGGGAATCCGCTGGCGAAGGCCTGGACCTCGGGGCTCGACAATGTGTCTGACAGGGAGGAGGGGGCCATGGCGGGCGGTAACGATCTCACGGTGAAGCCGTCGTACGCCGACGGAACGAAAGCAAAGCTGCTTGCCTGATTGTCGCCCCAATCCGCAAGGACGTGGCGGACACACTGGATGACCAATGATTGCAGTCGCGTTACGCCAGACGGTATTGGGCGGCATGACCGAAGCCGCCCTCCCCCCCGTTCTTCCCACCGTCCTTGTCGTCGCCGTCGCCCTGATCGACGTGGACGGCCGGGTGTTGATCGCCCAGCGACCCGAGGGCAAGGCGCTGGCGGGCCTGTGGGAGTTCCCGGGCGGCAAGGTCGAACCCGGCGAACGGCCCGAGGCGGCCCTGATCCGCGAACTGCACGAGGAGTTGGGCATCGACGTCAACGAGGCCTGTCTGGCCCCGTTCGTCTTCGCAAGCCACGCTTACGAATCGTTTCACCTCTTGATGCCACTGTACCTGTGCCGGCGCTGGTCCGGCGTGGTCGTCAAGCGCGAGCACGCCGCCCTCGCCTGGGTGAAGCCGAACATGCTGTCGGACTATCCCATGCCGCCCGCCGACGCCCCGCTGGTCGCCTGGTTGCGCGATCTTCTTTAGGTTTCGCCCAACGGAGGGCCGAATGATGCGCCTGATCCGCCGGTTCCTGAAAAGCGACAGCGGCGCCACCGCCATCGAATACGGACTGATCGTGGCGATGATCTTCCTGGTGATCGTCGGCGCCGTCTCCCTGTTCGCCGGCAAGGCCACAGGAACATTCGACAAGGTCTCGACCGCCGTGAGCGCCGCCACCAGCTAGGCGACGGCGTTCCTGTGACGGATTGGGCCGTGGCGGTGACGACCGCAGGCCGCTAAGGCTGCGGGCGATGTTGCGCCTTTTCGCCCTCCTCTTTTCGCTGCTGCTGTCGACAGCGCCGGCGCTGGCCCAGACGCCGGCGATCAGCCGCGCGCCCGCCTTCGCCCAGCCCGGCCCCCAACGCACGGTGCGGATCGAGGCCGAACTGGTCCCGATGAGCCAGTGGGCCGCGCCCGGCTCCACCGCCATCGTCGCCGTCCGCCAGATGATAGAGCCCGGTTGGCACACCTACTGGCGCAACCCGGGCGATTCCGGCGGCCCCACGACGCTTGACTGGACCCTGCCCGCAGGCGTCGTCGCCGGGGACATCGTCTGGCCGACGCCCGAACGCCAGCGTCTCCAGCACCTGATGAACTACGGCTACTCCGGCGAGGTGCTTCTGCCGGCGCCGATCGAGGTTCCGGCCGACGCCCGTCCCGGCTCCACCCTGCCCCTCATCGTCCGCGCCCTCTTCCTGGTATGCAGCGACGAGATGTGCGTGCCGGATGAGCTGACGCTCAGGCTCGACCTCCCGATCCGCCAGGGCGCGGCGCCGCTGGATGCCCGCTATGGCGCCGCGATCCAGGCCGTCGTCGAGACCGCACCCCGTCCCGCCGGCATCGCCGCCCGGGCTGTTCTGGAGGGCCGGACGCTGCAGCTGACCGCCACGGGAGGACCCCTCGCGGGTCTCGACCTCCGCCGTGCATGGTTCTTCCCGTTCGAGGCCGCTCTGATCGACCATTCCGCGCCCCAGCCGGGCGAGCGGGGGCCGGACGGGGTGACCCTGAACCTGTCCGTCGGCGGCAAGCTGGCGGCCGAGGGGCTGACCGGGCCGATCGGGGGCATCCTCGTCACCGACGACGGCGCCTGGGAGATCGAAGCCACTCCGGGCCCGGCCCTGACCGGCGCGGGCGGAGGCGGCGCGCTGGACCTGTCCGAGGGGCCGGCAGGCGGCGCGCCGTCGTCCTGGACGGGCTTCCTGCAGGCGGCGGCCTTCGCGCTTCTGGGCGGGCTGATCCTGAACCTCATGCCCTGCGTCTTCCCGATCCTGGCCATGAAGGCGGCCGCCCTGACCGCCGGCGCCCACGCGCCCGCAGAGGCGCGGCGAGACGGCCTGGCCTTTCTCGCAGGCGTACTGACGACCTTCCTCGTCCTGGCCGGAATCCTGCTCGCCTTACGGGCCGGCGGGCAGGCGGTGGGCTGGGGCTTCCAGCTTCAGTCGCCGGGCGTTGTGGCCGTCCTCGCCCTTCTGATGCTCGCCGTGGGCCTGAACCTGTCGGGCGTCTTCCATGTCGGCTCCGGTTTGCAGGCCGCGGGTTCGGGGCCCCTGTCACGGCTTTCCGGCGGGGTCGGCGCCTTCTTCACCGGCGTGCTGGCGGTGGTGGTGGCGGCGCCCTGCACCGCGCCCTTCATGGCCTTCGCCCTCGGGGCCGCCCTGCTGATGCCCTGGCCGATGGCGCTGGTCGTCTTCGTGATGCTGGGTCTGGGTCTGGCCCTGCCATATCTCATCGTCTCCCTTTCGCCGCGTCTGCTGGCGCGACTGCCTCGCCCCGGCGCCTGGATGGATCGGCTCAAGGGCCTGCTGGCCTTCCCCATGTACGGCGCGGGCCTGTGGCTGGTCTGGGTCTTCGCGCGGCAGGCTGGGGCAGATGCGCTGGGCGTCCTCTTCCTGGCGATCCTCTTCCTGGGTCTCGGCCTGTGGCTGGCGGGGATCAATCAGACCCGTCGCGCGCAAGGCGGGGCAACCGTGATCAGCGCCGTGACAGCGACCCTGTCCATCGTCGCCGCCATCGCCCTGACCGGCGTCGCCATCGGTCAGGCACGGGCGGAAGGCGGAGACGTCACGGCCGCATCCGGTCCGCTGGCCTCGCAACCCTGGTCTGTCGAGGCCGTGGCGGCGGCCCAGGCCGAGGGCCGGCCGGTGCTGGTCAACTTCACCGCCGACTGGTGCGTCACCTGCAAGATCAACGAGCGGACCTCGCTGAGCTCCCCCAGGGTCGCCGAGGCCCTGACGAAGGCGAACGCCGTCTATCTGGTCGGCGACTGGACGCGACGAGATGACGCGATCACCCGCGAGCTGGAGCGCCGACGACGCTCCGGCGTTCCGCTATACCTCTTCTACGCGCCCGGCTCGCCCGAGCCCCGCATCCTGCCCCAGCTCTTGACCGAAGGGGTCGTGATCGACGCCCTGGAGAGCGCCCGTCCCTGACTCGACCCGAAGGAGACCGCCGCCGTGACCCGTCTGCCCATCCTCGCCGCCGCCCTTCTGACCCTCGCGGCCTGCCAGCAGGCCGAGGCCCCCGCCGCCGCCCCGGCGACCGGGGCGACCCCCGCCGTCGCGACGACCGGTCGGGCCCAGGTCGCTCCAGCCTTCACCCTGATCGACAGCGAAGGGGTCGCGCGTTCCCTCGCCGATTTCCGCGGCAAGACCGTCGTCATCGAATGGACCAACGAGGGCTGCCCCTATGTCCAGAAACACTATTCCTCAGGGGCCATGCAGGCCCTGCAGCGCGAGGCCGTCGCCGACGGCGTGGTCTGGCTGACCGTCATCTCGTCAGCACCGGGCAAACAGGGCCATGTCGAGGGCGAGGGGGCCCGCGCCTGGCGGACCCGTAATAACGCCGCCTCGACCCATCTGCTGCTGGATCCCGAGGGCACTGTCGGCAAGGCCTACGGCGCGATGACGACGCCCGACATGCGGGTGATCGACGGCGAGGGCCGCATCCTGTTCACGGGCGGCATCGACGACCGTCCGACCAACGAGGTCAGGGACCTGGAAGGCGCGAACAATTTCGTCCGCGCGGCGCTCGAGGACGTGGAAGCCGGCCGGCCCGTTCGCACGGCCTACGCCCAGCCCTATGGTTGTTCGATCAAATACGCGGAAGAGGCCTGATCAGACCTCGGGCTGGGGCGGCGCCGTGATGACTTCGACGTTGTCGTTCAGCAGGTAGGACAGTTCCGCCAGGGCGGTGGCGCGGGTCTCGTCCGTGGTGGCGGCTTCCACAGCCCCGAGTTTCAGCGGGATGTCCTCGGAAATGCCGCGCAGGATGCATTTCAGGTCGCCGTCCGTGCCGCGCTCCTTGAGGATCAGGTGCGCCTGCATGTCGAGAGCGGCGAGTTCCTGCGCCCGAATCTTGAAGGCGTCGAAGTCTGTCAGCACGCCGTTCCAGCCCTCGACGACGGTCTTCAGGGCGCCGGCGCGGCTGACGATGTCGATGAACAGGGGCTCGGACGCGACCGAGACCGGCGCTCCGGCCACCGCGGCCGGCTCGGCGGCGGCCAGGACCACATTGGGGTCGCTCAGGAGGAGGGCGGCGGCGATGGCTATGCCACAGGACATGGTGAACGACCTTTTCGCGAATCTACGATTGAACCGGTCTACGCCCCACCCGTAAACGAGACCTTGCTCAAGGGGATATGTTCGCATGACCGACTGGACCGCCTTCGATGTCGCCGCAGCGCGGGATGCCGACGCGCGCATCGTCGACCAGTTCGCGGCTGACCCGGATCGGCTGGCCCGGATGACGGTCGAGGCGGCCGGCCTCTATCTCGACCTGTCCAAGCAGAGCTGGACAGAAGCCGCCTTCGAGACCTGTCTGGACCTGGCCCGCTCGGCCGGGGTCGAGGCGGCCCGGGCACGGTTGTTCGGCGGCGAGGCGATCAACTTCACCGAGGGCCGCGCCGTGCTCCACCCCGCCCTGCGCGCGGCGACGGGGGCCGACTTCCACGCCCTCGGCGAAGCCGTCTCCGCCGGGGTCGACGCCGTCCGCGCCGACATGGCCGCCTATGCGACCGCCGTCCGCTCGGGCGCCGAGACGGGCGCGACCGGCAAGCCCTTCAAGGCCATCGTCCACATCGGCATCGGCGGCTCGGACCTCGGTCCCCGCGTCGTCTGGGACGGGCTTCGTCCTGTCGACCCGCAGATCGACCTGCGCTTCGTCGCCAACATCGATCCGCGTGACATGGCCGAGGCCCTGACCGGCCTCGCTCCCGAGACCACCCTGGTCGTCGTCGTCTCCAAGACCTTCACCACCCAGGAAACCCTCGCCAATGCCGAGGCTGCCAGGGCCTGGCTGGCGGCCGGCCTGCCCGAGGCCGGCCGCGACAGGCATTTCATCGGCGTGACCGCCGCGCCGGACAAGGCCAAGGCTTTCGGCTGCGCCCGCACCTTCGCCTTCCGGGACTGGGTCGGCGGTCGTTATTCCCTGTGGTCAGCGGTCAGCCTGAGCTGCGTCATCGCCCTGGGGCCGGACGTGTTCGACGCCATGCTGGCCGGCGCTGCGGCCATGGACGACCATTTCGTTTCGGCGCCGCTTGAGAAGAATGCCCCCGTCCTGATGGCCCTGGCCCAGATCTGGAACGTCGACGGCCTGAACCGGCCCGCCCGCACGGTCGCCCCCTACGCCCACGCCCTGCGTCGTCTGCCCTCCTTCCTGCAGCAGCTGGAGATGGAGTCGAACGGCAAGCGGGTGCATCGCGACGGCTTGCCCGTTACACGCCAGACCTGCCCCGTCGTCTTCGGCGAGCCCGGCACCAACGGCCAGCACGCCTTCTTTCAGCAGATTCACCAGGGGCCGCAGGTCGTCCCGGCCGAGTTCGTCATCGTGGCGAAGACGCACGCCGCCGCGCCTGAAAGCCCGCTGTGGTCGAATGCTCTGGCTCAGGGTCAGGCGCTGATGCTGGGCAAGACGACGGAGGAGGCGCGGGCTGAACTGCTCGCCTCCGGCGCGGATGCGGCCGAGGCCGACCGGCTGGCGACGCACAAGACCTTCCCCGGCAATCGACCCTCGACCGCCATCGCCATGGAGCGTCTGACGCCCGGGACGCTGGGCGCCCTTCTGGCCCTCTACGAGCACAAGACCTTCGTCGAAGGGGTGATCTGGGACATCAACTCCTTCGACCAGTGGGGGGTGGAGCTGGGCAAGGTGTTGGCCAGGGAGATCCTGAAGGATGTCTCCGCCGGCGGACCGTCGGCGACGCTCGATCCCTCGACCGCGTCCCTGCTCACGCGCCTGATGTAGAAACGGGCCCCGAAGGGCCCGCTTCAGGTCTCAGTAGTTGCGCCAGCGGCGATCGTCGCGCCGGTCGTCCCGGCGATCGTCTCGCCGATCCGAACGCCACTCGCGGCGATCATCCCTGCGGTCGTCGCGGCGGTCCCAGCCCCGTTCGCGGCTGTTGATGCCTTGCTCGCGCTCCCAGTGGCCGCGATTGCGCCAGCAGCGTCCGTCCCGCCAGTAGTCACAGTCGGAGCGGTATCCACTGTTGCCGTAACCGTAACCATAGCCCGAACCGTAGCTGTAGCCGTAGCTGCTCCCGCCATAGGAGCGATAGCCGCGACGGTCGTCGTCGCTGGCCGCCGCCGCGCCCAGAGCCGCCCCGGCCAGGGCTCCCCCGGCGACATAGCGATCGTCGCCGTCGCCGAGCACCGCGCCGGCGATCCCGCCGACGACCGCGCCGACCAGCAGCCCCGCGACCACATCGCCGTCGTCATTCCGATCGTGCCGGTCATGGCCGCGACCGTAGTTCTGGGCGGCGGCGGCCGGCATGGCGACGGCGCTCAGGGTCAGGGCGGCCGCGCCGACAGCGATCATCCGAAACATCTTCATTCTCTGGCCCTCCAAGGCGGTCAGTGAAGCCTGCTCTACCACCCGGGCGAACAGCGACTGACGAAATCCATTGCTGCGCTCGTGAACCTGAACGGCTGAATTGAATTCCTGTTCATCTGGCGTTCATCGAGCGCGCACGTCTTGACGCTGCTGGGCCGCGACCCTACTTCCGCTGCGCGTTAGCACTCGTGGGGCCCGGCTGCCAAAAAGCCGCCTCCGAGCCGCTACGATGAACTTTTGAAGTCTTCACTGGAGAATACACAGATGGCGTTTCGTCCTCTCGGCGACCGCGTGCTGGTCAAGCGCGTGGAAGAAGAATCCAAGACCAAGGGCGGGATCATCATCCCCGACACCGCCAAGGAAAAGCCGCAGGAAGGCGAAGTCGTCTCCGTCGGCCCCGGCGTTCGTGACGAGCGCGGCACGGTCAACGCCCTGGAACTGAAGGCCGGCGACCGCATCCTGTTCGGCAAATGGTCGGGCACCGAGGTCAAGCTTGAAGGCGAAGACCTGATCATCATGAAGGAATCCGACGTCCTGGGCGTGCTGTAAGCATACCGATCGTCCGACCTTACTTCAACGAAATCAATATTTAGGAGCTGCCCTCAATGGCTGCCAAGATCGTACAGTTCAACACCGACGCGCGCGACAAGATGCTGCGCGGCGTCAACGTCCTCGCCAACGCCGTCAAGGTGACCCTGGGTCCCAAGGGCCGCAACGTCGTGATCCAGAAGTCCTTTGGCGCCCCGCGCTCGACCAAGGACGGCGTCTCGGTCGCCAAAGAGATCGAGCTGGAAGACGCCTTCGAGAACATGGGCGCCCAGATGATCCGCGAAGTCGCTTCGAAGACGAACGACAAGGCGGGTGACGGCACTACCACCGCGACCGTCCTGGCCCAGTCGATCGTGCAGGAAGGCCTCAAGGCCGTCGCCGCCGGCATGAACCCGATGGATCTGAAGCGCGGCATCGACAAGGCCGTCACGGCCGTCCTCGCCGACATCAAGGCCTCGGCCAAGAAGGTCTCGAACAACTCCGAGATCGCCCAGGTCGGCACCATCTCCGCCAACGGCGACGTTGAAGTCGGCGAGATGATCGCCAAGGCCATGGAAAAGGTCGGCAATGAGGGAGTCATAACTGTCGAAGAGGCCAAAACCGCGGAGACGGAATTGGACGTCGTCGAGGGCATGCAGTTCGACCGCGGCTACCTGTCGCCCTACTTCATCACCAACGCCGACAAGATGGAGGTTCAACTCGAAGAGCCCCTGATCATGCTGCACGAGAAGAAGCTGTCGTCGCTGCAGTCGATGCTGCCGATCCTGGAAGCCGTGGTCCAGTCGGGTCGCCCGCTGCTGATCATCGCCGAGGACATCGAGGGCGAGGCCCTGGCCACGCTCGTCGTCAACAAGCTGCGCGGCGGCCTGCGCGTCGCCGCCGTCAAGGCTCCGGGCTTCGGCGACCGCCGCAAGTCGATGCTGGAAGACATCGCCGTCCTGACCGGCGGCCAGGTCATCTCTGAAGACCTCGGCATCAAGCTCGAGAACGTCACCCTCGACATGCTCGGCAAGGCCAAGAAGGTCACCATCACCAAGGACGACACCACCATCGTCGACGGCGTCGGTGAGAAGGACGCGATCGAGGCCCGCATCGGCCAGATCAAGAAGCAGATCGAGGACACCACCTCGGACTACGACAAGGAGAAGCTGCAGGAACGTCTGGCCAAACTGGCCGGCGGCGTCGCGGTCATCCGCGTCGGCGGCTCGACCGAAGTCGAAGTGAAAGAGAAGAAGGACCGCGTCGACGACGCCCTGAACGCCACGCGGGCCGCGGTTGAAGAAGGCATCGTCCCCGGCGGCGGCATCGCCCTGCTGAAGGCGACCAAGGCGCTGGAAGGTCTGAAAGGCGACAACGCCGACCAGACCGCCGGCATCGCCATCATCCGCCGCGCCATCCAGGCCCCGATCCGTCAGATCGTCGAGAACGCCGGCGTCGAAGGCTCGATCGTGGTCGGCAAGGTGCTCGAGAACCCCTCGCTCACCTTCGGCTTCAACGCCCAGACGGAAGAGTACGGCGACCTGGTCGCCATGGGCGTGATCGACCCGGCCAAGGTCGTGCGCACGGCCCTGCAGGACGCGGCCTCGGTCGCCGGCATCCTGATCACCACCGAGGCCGCTGTGGCCGATGCTCCCAAAAAGGGCTCGGGCGGCGGCTCCGGCGGCATGGGCGGCGGCGGCATGGGCGGCATGGGCGACATGGACTTCTAGTCCAGGAAGCTCGGCTCAGGCTGAACCAACAGGAGGGCGGGTCCGGAAACGGGCCCGCCCTTTTTTTCTTGGGCCGCGCCAAGCTGCCCGATCAAACCTGTCGTGAAGCTCATTTTGTTGCGGAGAGGCCATGAGGGCTAACCGGCTCGTTTGCCAGAGGCCAGAATGGGATCAAACAGGAACTGCCAGAGGGTGCGGCGGTCGATGGGAATGTCAGCCCGCAACGCCATGCCCGGCTGCAGCCTCAGGCGCTCTCCGTACGCATCCACGTAGTCCCGCGAAAGCGAGACCCGAACTTCATATACGGCCTCCGTTTGTTGGATTGGAAAGAGTGCCTCGCCAGGACGAATGACTGTTCTGGTCACGTCGAGAATGCGCCCTTCCACAAACCCGAACCGCTGAAAGGGAAACGCTTCGATCTGAAGACGGGTAGTCTGGCCAACCTTCAAGAACCCTGATGCGCGGGTTGGAACGAGCAGGCGAGCTTCAAGCGGCGAACCGTCAGGCGAAATCGACAAGAGCGGCAGATCGGCAGCGGGCGTCATGCCAGGACGCGCCTGTAGGCTGGAAATCGTCCCGGCAATCGGTGCGAGTAGCTGATGCCGTCGTGCCACCTGAAGCTCGGCGCGGCGCTGCGCAACGCTGGCCGCGTCACTTGCCACCCTGGCCGTCGCTTCTGCCAACCGCGCTGGCAAAGCGGCTAGTTGAGACCGCAACTCTGCCGATGTGGCTTCAGACTGAGATATCCGCGCGTCTAGATCAGCCAGCGCCGTGCGTTCGGCGAGGACCGTGCGTCTGCGCCGGTCTACCTCGACGGCGGGTGCATATCCCTGAGCCTGCAAACGCGCCAGGCGCTCCGTATCAGCTTCAGACAGCGCCAGTGCGTCAGCTTGGACTGCGCGCTGCTGGAGGAGGATCTGCTGCAGCCGATTTTGGGCGGCGATCTGATCACGGAGCCGCTCTTGATCGCTCTCGTAGCCTCGGGAGAGTGCGTCCTGCCGATCGTCGAGCGCGGCGCGCTGACGCTCTGTTTCGGCGAGTTGCACGTCAAGGACCGGTCCCTGTCCCAAGCTCGACACGTCGGACGTAAACTCAATGATTGATGCGCCCTCTTCGACGCTCTGTCCTTCCCGCACCAACACCCGCGAGACGCGCCCGGCTTGGACCGCCGTAACCTGAACGATGCCCGCTTCTGGTAGAAGAAAGCCCTGTACAGTTTCCTTGCGGGTGAAGTGCCCGAAAATGAGCGCTGCAAACACGAAGACGCACAAAGCGGTCAGCACCGCAGTCCAGATCACTAAGGATGGCGGCTGGGCCAGCCGTACCTCACCCCAAAGGCGTCGGCGTTTGGCCTCAACTGCTTCCGGACGGAACAAACCCATCATTCGGTCTCGCCAGGCATGGAATGGGTCGAGAGGCCGTCATGAGTTTGAACGGACGGGCGGGCGATCTCGGTAATCAGACCTCGATCAACGCGAAAGACTCGGTCGGCACCGCTCACTGCCGCCTCGCGATGGGCCACCATCACGCGCGTAATCTTCATCTCGGAGAGCGAGGCCATGACCTTCCGCTCTAGCTCTGGATCGAGGTTTGCGGTGCCTTCATCCATGAACAGGATGATGGGGTCTTTGTAGAGCGCGCGGGCCAATAGCAAACGCTGCTTTTGGCCGCCGGAGAGGACGGATCCCATATCGCCTATCAGACTATGGTAACCCATGGACGTCCGCATGATGTCCTCGTGCACTTGCGCGCGCCGGCAGGCGGCCTCGACGCGGTCCATGTCGATATGCGTGTCGAAAAAGCAGATGTTGTCCGCGATCGTACCGCTGAGGAGCTGGTCGTCCTGCATGACCACCCCGAGACGATCCCGGACGGCCCGCAGGCCTAGCGATCGCATTGAGTGGCCGTCGATGAGCACGTCACCTTCAATCGGTTCGTAAATCCCCATCAGCAGCTTAAGCAATGTCGACTTGCCTCCACCAGACGGGCCGACGATGGCGACGGCCTCGCCCGGCCGTATCGACAGCGACGCGCCGTCAAGAACCCACCGCTCATACTGGCCGTAACGGAAGCGCATATTTTGGACGTCGATTGCGCCGACCAGCGGTCGAGCCAACATCGCGGGCCCGTCGAGCCCCCGTTCCGGGTCTGCGTGTACGATGTCTGCGAGACGCTCCAAGTGAAGGCCTAGCATGCGGTACGTGAACAGCGCGCTGATGAGACTCGATACGCGGCCTGAGAACTGTCCAGCGTAGGCCTGAAACGCGAAGTACATACCGAGCGTCATCTGACCGTCGATAACTTGGAGCGCCCCGAAATAAAGCATCGCAAGGCCATGTAGACCTTGCCACACGCCCATTCCTGACCCGCCCCACATGCCAAAGGCTGTCTGGCGGAAGGTGGCGTTTTGGAAGTCCGCGACCGCGTTCTGCCAAAGGCCGTGTCGTTCGGTTTCGCGGCCTGCAATCTTGATTGCCCGAGCACCTCTGACCGTCTCCAGAAAGATGGAATCGGTCTTGGCAGACAGGTTTAAGCTCTCTTCGGCAAACCGCCGTGTGACGGTAAACGTCACCATCCTCACCAGAAAGATCACGATCAAGTTGACCGCCAAGAGCGCCGACAAGATTGGGGAGTACAACACCATCACGATCCCCACCGGAATGACCATCACTGCGTCAAGCAGGGTGCCGACCAAGCCGCCAGTTAGGAAAGATTGAGCCGGATTGAGAGACCCGAACCGGGACATGACATCGCCCACGTGTCGACGCTCAAAAAAGTCAGTGGGTAGGCGGAGCAGATGCTTGAGCAAGTTTCCAGACAACTGGATCGAAAGCCGCTGGCCCGCATGGAGCTGCACAAACCCACGGAGGGTCGAAAGCGCCGTCTGAATGAGCGTTAGAGACCCGAAACCGACCACGATGGCGACCAACAGGTCGCGATCCGAGCGACCGATGACGTCATCAATGACCAACTGGCTCGCCAGGGGCGTGATCAGCCCAATCCCTTGCATGAGCAGGGTCAAAAGGAACATCTGGAATAGGAACCGCCGCAGGCCTGATAGCCGGCTCCAGAGGTCGCCAAGTCGCACTCGCTCAACCGTCTCCTTCTTTTCGAAATGCGGAGCAGGCGTGAGTTCAAGAGCGACGCCAGTGAAGTGACGTGACACCTCCGCCAACGGTAGTTTTCGCTCGCCACGGGCGGGGTCGGCTATCCAAGCGTGGCGGCCCGTGACGCGACGCAACACCACATAATGGTCGAGGCTCCAATGGACGATGGCAGGGGTAGCGAGCTGCCTGAGCTCACTGAGTTCGCACCGAACCGGGCGGCCGGATAAGCCGAGGGTGTCGGCAATGGCCATCAAGTCCTTCAAGCTTGACCCACCGAGGGAGATGGGAAACCGTCGGCGCAGCTCTGAAAGGGTCTCGCGATGGCCATGCGCTGCGGCCACCATCGCTAAGCACGCCAAACCGCACTCGGCAGCTTCAGATTGGAGTATGCTCTCGCGGCCCACGCTACCCTCTGGATTCAGCGAAAGCGATTGATACCGGGGGCGATCTCCTGTCAATCTAGCGTTGTGATATTTCTTGAACAGACGCAGCTGGGCACAAATGCAAAGGTCTCACCCGCTTCAACCAAAGATTACAGGACTATTCATGTTTTGCGTTTTGGCGATTGCGATCTCTATCATAAGTTCGTGCACTCAAGGATCAAGCCATGTGCAAATATCGGGTCGCATCGACGAGGACGTCGCTGAACAATTCCAGTCGCGCTTGCAGGATGGTGCGACCG
Organism: Brevundimonas sp. TWP3-1-2b1; assembly: GCF_049896165.1. Classification (NCBI taxonomy): domain Bacteria; kingdom Pseudomonadati; phylum Pseudomonadota; class Alphaproteobacteria; order Caulobacterales; family Caulobacteraceae; genus Brevundimonas; species Brevundimonas sp. TWP3-1-2b1. Next base: position 132,720 of record NZ_JAFCTT010000003.1, read on the forward strand.
TTGAACTAGACAGCCTAGGAGGAGATGCGAGTTCTGCATGGCATATCGGACAAGAATTGTATGATGCCCGTGCCACTGTAGAAGTAAAAAATAACTGTGTTTCCGCATGTGCCGAATTCTTGTTGCCAGCTGCCCGACAATTGTTCGTTTCACCTCGGTCCCTTATCGGCTATCATGGCGGAGATTTTATGTTTGACAGGCTGGCGCGCAGATTTCTTAATAACGTGAGTTTTGTTGATCCCGAGCGCTTGAGTTGGCTCGAAGTGCTCTACGGCGAGCGGAGATTAAGCCGTAATTTTTCCGCTGAGGTCCAGCAACGTCTTGATGTTCGCTTTGTACGGCGAGACAATTCTGCGGACGTGCCGCAGCTTGCGATATTCTCAGTGAACTCCTTGTGGTTTCCGACGTCCGATCAGCTAAGAAACTTGCTCGGCTTGCCGATAGCAGGCCCTGTCTGTGCTGATGATCGGCGGTGTTGGGAGCCGCGAATAGTCGCCATTTCGAGGGCAGGCGAACGGATGGTCGTTGGAGATCAGGTTGTGGAAATAGGAGAAAACGGAGCGGTCGAGGTGTCTCCCTGGGCGCCCTCAAGTGTGCAAATTAGGGTTGTGCAAGCTGTGGAGCGCTGACAGATTGCGAACCGGGACAACCGTCCCGCTTGTGCAACGAGGGAGGGTATTATGAGACTGTTATCGGCCTCTGAACTGGAAATCGTCGTGGGTGGTTTCCAGGAGGGCACTCCGCCGACACGCGAAGAGCTCCAGCAATTGCAGCAGCAGATGCAGGAGATGCAAGATCGGCAGCGTGAGCTCGAGGAGCGGCAGGCCGCTCAAGAGCAACGCGAACAGCTACGGCAGCAAATCGAAGATTGCCGAGCGCTCTGGGAGCAGGGTGTTGCGATCCTCGCCGGCGGCGTCGCTGGGGCCGTCGGCCTCATGGGTGCCGGGCCTGTGGGTGCGTGGGGCGGCGTGGCCGGCGGGTACAGTGCCGGCTACGGGGCAGGTGGCATCATCGGCGATCTGACCTGCAACTGAGCTGAGCAGTGAGAATCGCCCGCCATGATTGGCGGGCGATTCTTAGTTTCAATACGGCCTCACGAGGACCTGAGCCTGCTCTTCTTTCATGTCCGTCTCGTTGTGTTTGATGGACTCTCACTCCAACCGAGGGATCACGAGGGGGCGGGTCAGTCAGAGGCTAGCGACGAAATGGGGACACATACCTGTTTCTCTTTGAGCCCGCGTCGCCGCCGTCAAGGCTCCGGGCTTCGGCGACCGCCGCAAGTCGATGCTGGAAGACATCGCCGTCCTGACCGGCGGCCAGGTCATCTCTGAAGACCTCGGCATCAAGCTCGAGAACGTCACCCTCGACATGCTCGGCAAGGCCAAGAAGGTCACCATCACCAAGGACGACACCACCATCGTCGACGGCGTCGGTGAGAAGGACGCGATCGAGGCCCGCATCGGCCAGATCAAGAAGCAGATCGAGGACACCACCTCGGACTACGACAAGGAGAAGCTGCAGGAACGTCTGGCCAAACTGGCCGGCGGCGTCGCGGTCATCCGCGTCGGCGGCTCGACCGAAGTCGAAGTGAAAGAGAAGAAGGACCGCGTCGACGACGCCCTGAACGCCACGCGGGCCGCGGTTGAAGAAGGCATCGTCCCCGGGGGCGACACGGACTTCTAAGAAGAAGTCCAGGGTCCCCCATGCATCCTTGCTGGGCGAGGTCGGGCAAGCCGACCTCGCGGGGGCGACATGGACTTTCAGGCGTCCGGGCGGCGTTTACGCCGCCCGGACGCCCCTGCGCAGGCCGGGGTCCAGTCATCCAGGTTGTCATCCCGGCCTCGAGCCGGGAGGAAATGAAGAGGGCGGGTCCGGCAACGGGCCCGCCCTTTTTCGTCCGGCAAGGCCCGGACTGTTCGGGGAGTCCGGAAAGATCTGCAGTGGCCAGATCGATGAGAAGGCGATGTTGAGTTCAGCGGCCCTTGTGGGCCCGGGTGTAGTCGTCCAGCCAGACGAGGTCGTCCTGTTGCAGCAGATCGGAGACCATGGGCGCGAGGGCATCGGGCTGGATGGGCTTGCAGATATAGCCGGAGGCGCCCGACTGTTTGGCCTGGACCATGTCGTCGATCTCGCTGGAGGCCGTCAGCATCAGGATCCGGACATCGCGCCAGGTCGGCGTAGCACGAAAATGCCGCAACACTTCCAGGCCGGAAATGTCGGGCAATCCCAGATCCAGCAGCACCAGGTCGGGCGCTCGATCCGCCAGCCGGGCGAGGCCCCCTGCACCGGTGCTGGCCGTTGTGACCCGGTACCCGTGAGGAGACAGGACCGCCAAGGCCAACTGCCGAATGAACGGGTCATCGTCGATGACCAGAAGACTGGGGGACGGACTCAAAAGGGCGAGCTCCGGACTTGGCGAATCAGACGGCGAGGGCCGTCCAGCTATCCACAAGTTGTTCCGCCGTAAACGGCTTGGCAAGCTGACGCTTGGCGCCAAATGTCTCGGCCAGTTTGAGATAGAAGCCAGCCCCCAGGCGGCCGCCGGCTGTGACCGCCAGAACGGCCATATCGGGCGCAATCTGTCCCAGCTGCCGGAGCACCTCGACACCGTCCATCACTGGCAGGATCATGTCGAGCACCATGCTGGCGTCCGGGTGCCGGCGCGCCATCTCCAGGGCCTCGACACCATCCGCCGCGTTGATCACGGTGATGTTGGCCTCAAGAAGCGCCGCACCGATTTCCCTGGACCAGAAAGGGTCGTCTTCAACCACGATACATTTGAGCATGGACGAACTCTCTTACGGTCTGGATCAGATCCCCAGCCGAGCGAGCTTTTTTCGTACCTGAGATTTCATGCGCAAGATACGGACTCCAGTAGTTCGCCAATCAACGTATCGAGAGACCCACAGTGCAGATTCTGGTCGCGGCAACGCTTTGCGGCGACTTCCAGCCCGAATGCGGCGGTCGAAACACCTGGAAACCCGAGACCTCCGGCCGTCCCGGCGATCGAATGGGCGAATGCGGCAATGGCGTCGGCGCTCCGGTCGCCGGAGAGCCCCCGCAAGCGCGCAAACTCCTGCTGGAAGGTCTCCATCTGAGAGCGGTAGCGGCTCTTGAGCGCCGCCAGGCGTTCGTCGGACGCGATATTGACGGCCTGGCGTTTTGAAGGTTCTGCGTGGAGGCACGCCACGCGATCGATCAGCTCGAACAGGTCGTCGGTCGAGACGGGTTTGCCCAGATGATCGTCCATGCCGGCGGCACGACAGGCTGCAATCTGTTCGGACATGACATTGGCTGTGAGCGCAACCACCGGGATCCGCTCCACGCGGCCGCCCATGCCGCGGATGGCCCGCGTCGCGGCCATTCCGTCCATGCCGGGCATCTGGACATCCATCAGGACCAGGTCGAACTCTCCCCCGGTGCGCAGGGTCTCGATGGCGGCCTCGCCGGACCCGGCGCAGACGACAGTGTGTCCGGCCCCTGACAGCAGGATTTTCAGGAGTTCCAGATTGGTCTCGATGTCGTCCACGACCAGAATTCTCAGCCCGCGCGAAGCGGATGAGACCTGGGAGGGACGTGGCATGGCAGCAGGGGCGGACGTCGGTGCGTAGGGCAGGGTGAAGATCGCGGTCGTGCCGACATTCTGTTCGCTCTCCAGATCAACGTCGCCGCCCATCATTCGGGCCAGGGAGCGGCTGATGTTGAGTCCGAGCCCTGACCCCCCGAACCGTCGTCCAACCGAGGTGTCCGCCTGGGTAAAGCCGGTGAAAAGCACGGCAAAGGCGTCAGCCGAGATGCCGATACCGGTGTCGTTGACCCGCATCTCAAGGGCCCCCCCGACAAGACGGACCTGGAGGGTTACCTTGCCCTCGTGCGTGAATTTCGCGGCATTCCCGAGCAGGTTCAAAAGGACCTGCCGGGTTCGTTGCTCGTCCCCCACCACCCAGGGCGCGACCTCGGCCGCGCATTCGAGGTCCAGGACGAGACGGTCACCGATGCTGGTGCGGGTGAGGTCAAGCACATCGCTCACAAGCCCGTGCAGATCATAGGCGCGACGCTCGATCCTCATCTTGCCGGCCTCGATCTTGGAGAAGTCGAGGATGTCGTCGATCAGGGCGGACAGGCCCTTTCCGGCCGTACGGATGCGATCAACGTAGCGGCGCTGGTCCTTGCCCAGCTCTGTATTGGAGAGGACTTCGGCAAAGCCGAGGACGCCGTTCAGCGGCGTTCGGATCTCGTGGCTCATGTTGGCGAGGAAATCCGCCTTGGTGCGAGCGGCCTCGACGGCGACCGCGGCCGCGGCCTCCGCCTGATCGCGCGCGCTCCTCAAGAGGTCGTTGGCGTCCTGCAGTTCTTCTTCAGCCCGCTTCAGAGGCGTGACGTCATTCTTGAGCACGTAGAACCCCTGGGTCTGGCCCGTGGAGTCAACGTCAGGAATGTAGTGGCTCCAGATGTACAGGACCTCGCCGGACGCGTTGATCATGGTCCGGGGAAACGACTGACGTTGACCGCTCAGCGCGCTCTGGATGTGGTGCTCATATTCGGGGAATTCTTCCGGGCCGAAGAGCTCCGGAAACGTGATGTTGAGCATGGTGTCGAGGGATCGTCCGAACCAGTGCGCATGGGCCGCATTGGCGAATTTGCAGCGCAGATCCTTGTCCCAGTAGGCGACCATACCGGGCAGGTTGTCGGTCAGGGTGCGGAGAAACCGTTCCGAAGCGACCTGGTCCGTGACGTCCTGGAAAGTGCCCCTCAGGCCCGTAACCGCGCCGGAGGCGTCCCGGCGACAGAAGCCGCGCGCGATGATGTGCCGCTCTTCGCCATTGGGCCTGTAGATCCGTGCGCCGAACTCGTACTCCCGTCCCTCGGCGATCGCTCGCCGGACACAGTTCGCCAGCACCTTCGCATCGTCGGGGTGATAGCGCTCCAGTACGCCCTGGAGCGGCGGCGGTTCGACGTCGGGCACGTAGCCGTGAATGCGATAGACCTGGTCAGACCAGGTGGTGCGGTCGGCAAGGACGTCCCATGACCATGTCCCGAATCCCGCCATCTGTTCGGCCTGTTTCAGCAGTTCGGCCTGCTGGGCGGCAAGGAGCGCAATGCGTTCACGGTCCCGGCTCTCGAGCCGGAGGACCAGGGCCTGGACGACGCTCTTGGCGATCGCCTGCAGACGTGAAGCGTTCGCGGCTGAAAACTTACGGACCACTGTATCGATGATGCAGAGGGTTCCGAGGCGATGACCCTCGGCCGTAATCAGGGGGGCGCCGGCGTAGAAGCGGATATCCGGGGGGCCGGTGACCAGTGGGTTGGTGAAGAAGCGCGGGTCAGCGGTGGCGTCGGGAACCACGAACACATCGTCGGAGACGAGGGCGTGCTGGCAGAAGGACGTATTCAGCGGGGTCTGGTCCACATCGACGCCAATCCATGCCTTGAACCACTGACGTTCACTATCGATCAGGGAAATCAGTGCGATCGGCGCGCTGAAAGTCTGCGCGGCAAGTTCTGTCAGGCTGTCGAAAAGTGGTTCTGGCGGCGCGTCAGGAACCTGAAGTTGATCGAGCGCAGTTCGTGTTTCAATCTCGCTCATTCCATCCACTTCGAATCGCCCCCACAGCTTGTTCGCGCGGCCAAAGCGCTAGCGTTAACAAGGTGAACCGGCCATGCGGCGGCCCGTCGCAGATAGACCTCTCGCCACCCCAGCCAATCAAGGTCAGATCAATCAGGGACTCTTGTTGTGGCTGGATGAGCCACGGGGGTCACGTCAATGGGTCCAGGGCGAAGTCGTCGGACGCGGCAGGGTTTGGCAGTCATTGCCGTCTCCAGCCCGCTGTGCCCCGAAATCCGCCGACTGCAAACTTCCCCGACCCTGAACCGCCAACACCGCCAATCTGATGGGTATCGGGCGGCTGTTAGCGCAATTCCCGCACCTCGCCCTGCTCCTTTTCAAGGGGTTGCGGGAAAATGAGGGGCGCGAACGCGCCCTGGTTCGCGGATCCCTGATACTGCGGGGATGGAACACAGATCACAGACGAGCGGGCGTCTCAGGCGCTCTGTGGTCGCCTCTCACCGGGGCGAGGATCCGGGGCCGGAGGGTCAGAAGCGACATCGGACAGGGTATTTCGTGGCCGGGGAGCGGGTCTGGAAACGGATCGAGATCGAGTTCTCGGCCGGGGCCACGGCGGAATGGCTGTCGGTCAAATACGGGCCGGCGGTGCGGACCATCGGGGCGCGCGCCAAGGCCGGGGGCTGGCGCAAGAAGGATATCGCCCTGAAGGCGGATGCGGCCTGGGACGAGGTGGAGGACGAAGAGCGGCTGGCGGCGGAGACGCGCGTGGCTGTGCGGGAGGCGGCGGATCGGCGGACGGCGGTCAAGGCGGCGATCCGGGGCGCGGGCGAGGGGGAGGCTGAGGCGGTCGATCCGGGGCGCGCCGTGCGGGCGGCCCGGGCCAGGGCGGTCGCGGCGATGGAGGAAGGGGAGCCGCGTCTGGCGCAGGAGTTCCTGAAGCTGGCGCGGATGCTGGAGGGGGAGGGGGAGGAGGATGGGGACGAGGCAGCCGCCCCCGGAGGGCGGACGCCGCAGCAGGAGGCGGCGCTGGCGGCGATCCTGGCGCGGCTGGGGGTGGAGGGGTGAGTCAGGTCCGGGGGAAAGCCCCCTCCGTCCCTCCGCTTCGCTGCGGGCCACCTCCCCCATGAAAGGGGAGGAGAACGTGGGGGTCACGCTTCTGACGAAGGAGGACGTGGAGGCATTGCATCCTGACGATCAGGCGAGGTTGGCCTGGGACGGCGCCGCGCACCGGGGTCAGCGGGCGCCGTCTGGCCCGTGGCGGACCTGGGTGTTTCTGGGCGGGCGGGGGGCGGGTAAGACGCGGGCGGGGGCGGAGTGGGTCTCGGATGTGGCGGCAAGGCTGGGGGCCGGGGGGCGGATCGCCCTGGTGGGGGCGACGATGCACGATGTGCGCGCGGTCATGGTCGAGGGGCCGAGCGGGCTGATGAATCTGCCGTACCGGACGCCGCCGGTGATGGAGAGCTCGCTGAGGCGGCTGGTGTTTCCGGGCGGGGCGGTCGGGGTGATGCTGTCGGCGGCCGAGCCGGAACGGCTGAGAGGGCCGCAGTTTCACGCCGCCTGGGGGGATGAGTTCTGCGCCTGGGACAGGCCGGAGGAGGTGCTGGCGATGTTGCGGCTGGGTCTTCGATTGAGTGCGCGTCGCCCCCTCCGTCCCTCCGCTGCGCTGCGGGCCACCTCCCCCATGAAGGGGGAGGAGAAGTGGGTTCCTCGCCTTCTTCTCACCACGACGCCGAAGCCCTTGGCGGTGCTGCGGCGGGTGTTGGCGGAGGAGGGCTGCGCGCGGAGCCATGCGCCGACGGGGGCCAATGCGGAGAACCTGGCCGAGGGGTTTCTGGAGGCGATGCACGACCTGTACGGCGGGACGCGACGGGCGGCGCAGGAGCTGGACGGGGTGGTGCTGGAGGCCGAGGGGGCGCTGTTCACGCACGCGGACTTCGTCCGCGCGCGTTCTCTTTGCGAGGGCTACCGTTCTTCGGACTACTTGAGCCCGGTGTCGGGGCGGGCCGACCTTCCGACTTTTGAGCGGGCGGTGGTGGCGGTGGATCCGCCGGTCGGGACCCTGTCGGGCGAGGGCGGGGATGCGTGCGGCATCGTGGTGGTCGCGCGCGCCGCGGGGACGGCCTGGGTGCTGGACGACCGCTCGGTGCGGGGGCTGTCGCCGGCGGGCTGGGCGGCGCGGGTGGCGCGGACGGCGAAGGACTGGGAGGCGGCGCTGGGCTGTCCTGTGCGGGTGGTGGCCGAGGGCAACCAGGGCGGGGACATGGTCGAAACGGTGCTCAAGGGGGCGGGGGTGACCCAGGTCGTGCGACGGGTGCAGGCGCGGGTCGGCAAGCGCGCCCGGGCCGAGCCGGTGGCGGCCCTGTATGAACAGGGACGGGTCGGCCACGTCGGGGACCTGACCCTGCTGGAGGAGGAGCTGCTGGGGATGGGGGAGGCGGGGGGCGCGTCGCCTGACCGGGCGGATGCCCTGGTCTGGGCGGTGACCGACCTGCTGATCGACGGGGGCGGGCCGGTGCTGGCGCGGGCCCGGGTGCTGTGAGACGGGATTGTGACTCTTTGTCCATGTTCGGGTCCTGACGATTGCGGACCGGCGTGACGTCGTTAATGTTTGCGCGCTTCAGGAAAAGGACTGTTTCTCGCATGCGTCTTCGCTCCGTCTCGCTCGCCGCCCTTCTGGCCGTGATCGCTCCCGCCGCCCCCGTGCTGGCTCAAACGTCCGCCGCGCCGATGGCGGCGACCACGCCCCAGGCCGCCGAACTGAAGGCCGCCCCGGTGTCGCAGCTGGTCGCCGAGGTCGATATTCCGTGGACGCGGTTCACGCTCGACAACGGCCTGACGGTGATCGTGCACGAGGATCGCAAGGCGCCGGTGGTGGCGGTGTCGGTCTGGTACAATGTCGGCTCCAAGGACGAACCGGCCGGCTCGACCGGCTTCGCCCACCTGTTCGAACACCTGATGTTCGGCGGGTCGGAGAATGCGCCGGGCTCCTATCTGGGCCGGATGCGCAACCTCGGGCCGTCGAACCTGAACGGCACGACCTGGTTCGACCGCACCAACTATTTCGAGACCGTCCCGACCCCGGCGCTGGAACAGGCCCTGTTCCTGGAAAGCGACCGCATGGGTTATCTGCTCGGCGAGATCGGCCAGCCCGTGCTCGATCTGCAGCGCGGCGTGGTCCAGAACGAGAAGCGCCAGGGCGACAACCAGCCCTACGGCCTGGTCCAGTACGCCCGCCTCGAGGCCCTGTTCCCCGAAGGCCACCCCTATCGCCACTCGACCATCGGCTCGATGGCCGATCTGGACGCGGCGAGCCTTGAGACGGTGCGCAACTGGTTCCGCGAGAACTACGGCCCCAACAATGCGATCGTGGTGCTGTCGGGCGACATCGACGAGGCCACGGCGCGTCCACTGATGGAGCGCTATTTCGGAACCATCGCGCGCGGCCCGGTGAACACCCCGGCCGAGGCCGATGTGCCGACCCTGGCCGCCCCGGTGGTCCAGGTCATGCATGACCGGGTGGCCACCACCCGCCTGTCCCGCAGCTGGGCCGTGCCGGGCCTGCTGAGCGACGACGCGGTGCCGCTGTCGGTTGCGGCCTCGGTGCTGGGCGGTCTCGCCTCCTCGCGTCTGGACAACATCCTGGTGCGCGACGAGCAGACGGCCGTACAGGTGTCGTCCTCGATGCAGGACTTCCACCGCCTGGGCTTCTTCGACATCACGGTGAACGTGAAGCCGGGCGTGGACGCCGCCGAGGTGGGCCGCCGCCTGGACGCCATCGTCGCCGACTTCATCGCCAACGGACCGACCGAGGAAGAGGTGGCCCGTGTCGCCACCCAGTATGTCTCGGGCCGGATCCAGAGCCTGGAACAGGTCAACGGCAAGGCCAACGTCCTCGCCGAGGGCCAGCTCTATGCGGGCGATCCGGACCACTACAAGAAGGAACTCGCCGAGTACGCCTCGGTCACCCCGGCCCAGGTCCGCGACGCCATGCAGCGCTGGCTGACCCGTCCGGTCTATGACCTGACCGTCGCGCCGGGCGAGCGCGAGGCCTATGCCGAGGCCGCCGCCGCCCCGTCGGGCGCCGCTCCGGTCCCGGCCGCCGAGATCCAGCGCGTCGCGCGCATCCCGATGCCGGAGATCGGCCAGGTGCCGGATCTGGAGTTCCCCGCCGTCGAGCGCGCCACCCTGTCGAACGGCATCAAGGTGGTCTACGCCCACGTCGACACCGTGCCGGTGACCCGCGTCGGCATCGATTTCGACGCCGGCTACGCCGCCGACCGCGCCGATCGCCTCGGCGCCCACGCCATGATGCTGGACCTGCTGGACGAAGGCACCACGACCCGCGACGCCAACCAACTGGCGGAGGAAGAGGAACGTCTGGGCGCCTCGGTCAATGTCGGGGCCTCGATGGACCGGACCTCGGCCGATCTGTCGACCGTGACCGCCAACCTGGCCCCGTCCCTGACCCTGCTGTCGGACGTGGTGCGCAACCCGGCCTTCGCCCCGTCCGAGATCGAGCGCATCCGCGCCTCGCGCCTGTCGGGCCTGGCCAGCGAAGCGACCCAGCCGGCCGCCATCGCCGCCCGCGCCCTGCCGCCGTTGATGTATGGCGCGGACAGCCCCTATGGCCGGTCCTTTACCGGGTCGGGCGATGTGGCGACCCTGACCGCCCTGACGCGGGCCGATCTGGTCGCCGAGCACGACGCCTGGGTGCGACCGGACAATGCGACGATCTTCGTCGTCTCGGACCTGCCGCTGGCGCAGGTGACCGCACAGCTGGAAGCCGCCTTCGGCGACTGGCGCGCGCCTTCGACGGCAAAGGGGACAAAGGACTTCGCCGACGCCGCCGTGCCCGCGCCGACCAACCGGATCGTCCTGATCGACCGTCCGCAGTCGCCGCAGTCGCTGATCTACGGCGGCGCCGTCCTGCCCGTCTCGGGCACCGACGACCTGCTGGCGCTGAACGCGGCGAACGTGACCCTGGGCTCGGACTTCCTGTCGCGGATCAACTCGGACCTGCGCGAGACCAAGGGCTGGTCCTATGGCGTGCGCGGCGGGGTCAACGCCCTGGAATACCGCGTGCCCTATATCGTCAACGCCCCGGTTCAGGCCAACCGCACCGGGGACTCGGTCGCGGCCCTGATCGCCCAGTACGACCGCTTCCTGCAGACCGACGGCGTCCAGCCGACCGAGCTGGAGCGGACCATCAACGGCAACACCCGGTCGCTGGCCGGCGGGTTCGAGACCTCGGGCCAGATCCTGGGCGCCCTGCGCTCCAACGCCCTGTTCGGCCGCCCCGACGACTATCAGGCTACGCTGGCCAGCCGCACCCGCGCCCTGACGGCCGCCCAGATGGACGAGGCCGCCCGCCAGGTCATCAAGCCCGACCAGTTCGTCTGGGTCGTGGTGGGCGACGCCTCTGTGGTGCGTCCGCAGCTGGAGGCCCTCGGCCTGCCGCTGGAAGTGCGTCCGGCGCAGTAGCGACCGGCTTCGGTCGGACATGAAAGGGGCGGCGAGCGATCGCCGCCCCTTTTTGCTGCGACGCGCACAGATGGGGACGGGCCGTCGGTCGCGCGCCGGGCGGTTCCGGGCCGACCCGGGCGGACGCGCCGGACGTCCGCGAGGGGGTGGGGGGCGGACCCGGGATCACCGACCCCGCACCAGCTCTGGCAGCCATCTCAATGACGGGCGTGCGTGTGTTCCGAGGTCGCCGGGCCAATCAGTCGACGGTTCTCCAGCCGAAAGCCGACCTTGAAGGAATGTGGTGGGTTTGAGTTCGAAACGCAGTTATCTCGGTCATTAGGGGGATCAATGACAGACACACGCAAACCGAGCGATGAGCTTGCTGATGACTTTTTGGGCTTCGCAGGCCGTGAGGTAATCACCGCCAGGGACCTCCTGCTCCGGCCTTCAACCGTTCTGCGGGCATGGATGGAGGCGGGTCCTGAGGGAGGTGGCGCCTATGCCCGCCCGCTGCGCCTCTACCTCGGGCTCAATGCCATCTTGATGTTGATTCTGTTCTTGCAGGGTGGCGCCGGGTTCATTTTGGAGGGTATGCCGCCTGCAGTGATTGACCCGCTGATCGAACGGTCAGGCAAGTCGCAGGACGCTTTCGTGGCAGACGCTGACGGCTGGATGACTCTGGTCATGGTGCCCCTGTTGTCAGCCTTCTACGCATTGGCGGCAGCTCCGCTACTTCGTCTGTGGGACAAGGAAGATCTGGGATGGCGTAGAGGGTTCCGTGCCAGCTTTGGCTGGCTTTGTGCCTGGACCGTTCTGATGCTGCCTTTGGCGTGGTTGTCATACGGCACAGGGCCTAAGGCAGCGATGACATCCGCAGCAATCATGTTGCTAGGGATAGTTGCCTTCGTTCGCATGGGGCATGGGCGATGGTTCCGGTCGCGTGTTGCAGGCGTATTCAAAGGCTTTGCGTTGATGCTTGCTGTGCAGATCGCGGCAGCATTCGGCGGAGTATTGGTTGGAATGGTCGGCGTTGTCGGAGCCCTGATCAGTCCTTGAGGACTGGTTTTTCGGGCGTTTCCCACGTCGGCTAGGGGTGGTGAGCGGACATGCATTCGGTTCGTCTCCTCCCCGTCGCCGCTTTGCGATGGGGAGGGGGACCGCGAAGCGGTGGAGGGGCTTTTGAGCCCGCACCATGTCTAGAGTGAAGAACCCCTCCGTCACGGCGCAAGCGCGCCGCGCCACCTCCCCCTTCGCCAAGAGGCGAACGGGGAGGAGACTCAACTGACGTCTGCAACGGGTCGGAACACGACATCAACGCTAGGCCGAAAACCGGACATTGACCGCCAGGCCTGCTGATCCGCACCAGCCGGCTACACCGGTCGTTCTCCCCGTGCGTATGGGTCTGGATGCCGCGGCCATCCGCTACGGACGCGACCCTTAAATGGACCCGGATATGGGCTGGGCCTCAACGCAAGGATCGAGGCGCATTCTCACGCCGCCTTGTCGAAGCGCTTGGCCAGGAGCGTCTTCACCGGGGTCCAATGCAGTTCAGGATAGCGTGCGTTGTCGAGCGGTTCGAGCTTGCCGCGGCCGCTGAACTGGTCGCGCATGTACTGCATACCCTGCCAGGGCGGGAACGCCTCGTCCTTGCCGGGCACAATCAGCTTCGTGAAACCGATCATCGCCGCCAGCGAGCCGAGGCTTCCCGCCCACAGCGTTCGGTAGCGTTCACCGGTCGCCTCGGTCATGGCCACGGCGAGCTCGCGCGCGCTGACGACGTCGCCGGCGATGCGCAGAATTCGCGGCGCGTTCTCGTCCATCGCGGCGGCCGCAACATAGGCGGCGACATCGTCCTTGGTGGTGAAGTCCAGTTTCTGATCCGCGTCATGCCAGTAGAGGACCCGGCGGATCGCTGGCTGGATGATCGGCATCTCGGCGCCGAGCATGTCCATGAAGGCGCCGTTGAGGATCGACGTCGCCTGGATCGGCGCGGCATCGACGCGGGCCATAAACTCCCGGCGGACATCGAAATTTCGGTTGTCACCAGGTCGGGTCTTGGTGAAGTCGGCGGCATAGTCCGACGGAATGAAGCGCGGCACGTTCGCTCGGACCGCCGAATTGAGCAGGACCGTCTGTCGATCAATGATCACCTCGCGCACGCCATTCAGCGCGGAGACGACGCAGGAAGCGCCGGCGAGGGCGGCGGCCATGGCGTCGATGTCGTGCGGATCGGCAGGCATGATCCTCGCCCCCAGGGTCTCGAGGCGAGATCGCTCTTCGTTGCCGAGATCCGGGCGAACCACCGCGCTGACCGAGGCGCCGCGGGCGATGAGCGCCTTGGTGATTCGGGCGCCTAGATCCCCGGCTGCGCCGGCGATTGCCACATTGTAGGGTTCTGTCATGGCGGGATCCTAGACCGGGATCGCACTCGCGATAGCCCCACTATCGAAAGGGACACACCACAAGTCCGCAAAGGGTCGGACCACGACATCACCTTCAGGCCGAAAACCAGACCTTGACCGCCAGGCCCGAGAGCAGACCTCCCGAACCGCCGCCCGGGGTTGCATTGCGTCACCGCGAGTTCGGTTCGAAGACCCCCGCCGTCCTGCAGTTCTTGGAAAGAGCCTGATTCACGCTTCCGTCCCGAACGCTCACATCTGGAGCCAGGGCTGGACAAGAGCCCTGAGATCGATCCGGGCTTTCAGCCTGGCCGCCAGCAGGGCGGTGCCGCTGATCTTTCGCTGGACGAACAGGATGTCCGAAGGCGGCAGATGCCATGCAGCACTGTCCGCCGCGATCTCCAGCCCCGGTTCGCGCAAGGCCGCGAGGAAGCGGCGATCGCCGAAGTCGAACGGACCGGGGCGCTGAAGCTCGCCGAGGATCACATCGATCATGGCGTCGACGCGCCCGCCATGTCGCGCGACGGCGGCCGGGCCGATGAAGCCCGCCGAGAGCGCTGCGGCCCGCGCGGCCATCCGGTCGCCGGACAGACCCGCGTGCAGGAGCTGGCGGTACCCCATGGCTGTGGCCGGCTGCACCGGGCGGGCGGCGCCGAAATCGAGCAGCACCAGCCGGCCGCTCTCGGGCTGGACGCGGTAGTTGGCGAAGTTCGGATCGGTCTGCATGACGCCGAACTGGAACAGCTCGCGCAGCACCACGGTCATCAGCGTGCGAACGGCCGCGTCGCGCGCCGCCTGGGGGGCGGTTTCGAGCGTCTCGATCGGAAGGCCCGACAGGAAGGTCATCGCCAGGACCCGGGACGTCGTCAGCTGTGGATCGAGGGTGGGCACGATGACCTCGGGGGTATCGGCCAGCAGGTGCTCGAACAGCCTCATCTGTTCGCCCTCGCGTTCGTAGTCGGCCTCTTCGGCAAGCTGCCGTTTGGCCTCGGCAAGGAGCGGCGCGATGTCCAGGCCCCTGGGCAGGGCGCCGGACATCCTCAGCAAGGCGGCGACGTTGTCGACATCGGACACGATGCTTTCGCTGACACCCGGGTACTGCACCTTGATCGCCAGTTCGCGGCCGTCGCGGGTGATGGCCCGATGAACCTGGCCGATGGACGCCGCGGCAACCGGATGCAGGTCGAACCGCTGGAACCGGGTTCGCCAGTCCGGGCCCCACTCGCGCACCAGAACCTTCTGCAGCTGGGCCGGCGGCATGTGTTGGGCGCTGTCGCGCAACCGCGCCATGATGGCGGTCAGCTCCGCAGGCAGCAGGTCTCCGGCGTCCATCGAAATGATCTGGCCCAGCTTCATGGCCGCCCCCCGCAGATGGGACAGGCGGTCGGCGATCCTGCCGACGTTCGACGGCGTCAGGAGCAGGTCTCGCAGCTGCGGGCGCTCGCCCTCCGCGAGCCGTCGCGCGCCCTCCGCCACCATGCCCCCGGCGACCGATCCCGCCAGCCGGCCGAACTGGCTCAGCCGCGACAGGCGCCCGCGCGGCACCGACCGCCCGGGGGATGAGCCCGTGTCCCGGCTCACGCTCTCACCACGCCAACGTCCCGGGGCCGCCCTTGAACGGTCCGGCCAGACGCGAGGTGATCCAGCCGCCGTAGAACCCGCCGACCTGGGGCTCGACCGTCTCGCCGTCGACGCTGCAGCGATCGAAGGGGCCGGCATAGAAGGCGATATGGTCCCGCAAGCCTTCAAACGGAGGGGTCGGCTCCGGATAGCTCCAGCCGACGCGCGGCAGGACCTGGGCGCCGATCACGACGTCCCAATAGGTCGCCGCACCCTTCCATTCGCAGAACGAGCCGCCGCCAGCGCGACGCAGCAGTCCAGGCGCGATGTCCGAGGGCGGAATATAGTAGCTGGGCGGATGACTCGTCTCCAGCGTCCGCACCGCAGAGCGGGTCTCGGCCACGATGACGCCCGCGTGGACGATCAGAACATGCGCGCCGGTCGGCTCGGCGATCGCCGGGCGTGGAAAGGCCCAGACGCTTTCCTGACCGGGCAACACGGGATCGGGACGGGAACTCACGCCAGGGCCGGGACCCGTCACCGCCCCTGCTCCCCGCAATAGATCAACGGCTTACACATGAGGCGGATATGGGAGGACGGCCTGCAAAGTCATCCCGGTGCGACATCGACGCCCGGACCGGCGCCCTGCCGGCCAGAAGGGGCCGGCCAGCGCCAGTTTCGGACCCGCGAAGGTCGTGGACCTGATGGCGGCGCTGCGGAACAGTCCGAAAGGGGTCGGCGGGGGCGAAGAGGAAGGCGGCGTAATCCTCTCCCTCCCCCTCGGGGGAGGGTCGTCGCGCAGCGACGGGGTGGGGGCGACAGGGTGATACGGGTGCAGGCCTTGGTGTCTTGCCTCGCCGCCCCCACCCGGTCTCCGCTTCGCGTCGACCACCCTCCCCCGAGTGGGAGGGAGAAGGTTGGACGTCCTCAATCCTCGGCTTCGATCTCGTCGATGTCGTCGTCGTCGAGGCCCATGTGGTGGCCGATCTCGTGGATGAGGACGTGGGCGATGATCTCGGCGAGGCCGACGTCGCCGCGCTCGCACCATTCGTCGAGGATGGGGCGGCGGTAGAGGAAGACGCGCGACGGCTCTGGCGCAGGGCCGAAGCCTTCGCGGTCGCCGATATGGACGCCGTGATAGAGGCCGGTCAGGTCGAACGGGTCCTCGAGATCGACTGCGGCCAGGGTCTCCGCGTCGGCGAAATCGTCGATGCGGATGACCACATCCCCGGCGGCGGATCTGAACGGCTCCGGCAGGGCGTCGAAGGCCTGGCGCGCCAGCCGGGCGAAGTCGTCGAGCGAGGGGGCCGCTTGATCGTTCCAGGTCATGGTGGGGGAGTTAGGCGCTCGTCCGGGGCAGCGCCACCGTGGCGCACGGGACTCACCGTCGCACATGCCCCGACTACTTGTTAACCATCCATTCGCGCCCGGCGCGGCTTCGGCTATGGTCGCGATTCGATCCAGCGGGTGAACGGGTATGGCGGAGGCCGATATCGCCTTTGCGGCGGCGGCGGGAGCGGCGGGACTGGCCCTGTCGATCAGCGTCTGGGCGTGGCGTCTGCGCCGGGCCGTGGCCGCGCGCGAATCCATGATTGAGCGGGACCGCGCCGCGACGGCGGTGAGCCGGGCCCAGCACGACGGCGCCCTGACCGCCTTCGACGACGTGCGCATCGGGCTGACGCCGGGCGAGCCGCCGCTGTTGCTGGGGCGGCCCGAAAGCATAGAGGCGGTGCGGCTGGCCTTCGCCAGGGATGTGCAGGGGACGCCGGGCGCGGCCCTGGCCGAGGCCCTGCATGCCGGCCTGGCCGAGCCGATCGACGCCCTGCTGGCCGAGGGGACGCCGTTCGAGGCGCACGACGGCGACGCCTGGAAGATCGAGGGCAGCGCCGTCAACGGCACCGCCTGGCTGAGGCTGTCGCCGGTGGCGCGGAGCGTCTCGCAGGGGGACATCGAGGGTGGGCCGGGCGAGGGCGCCGGCGAGCACGGCTTCGGGGCCGGGCTGATCGCCGACGCCTCGCCATCGCCGACCTGGGTCGTGGATCATGACGGGCGTCTGGTCTGGGCCAACAAGGCGTGGCTGGCCGAGGTGAAGTGCGGAACGGTCGAGGCGGCGCGCGAGGCCCGGGCCAGTTTCGACCGCGGCGCCGACCAGCTGGCGGCCGAGGCCGCGCGGGTCGGAACGCATCAGGAAGGCTT
Source organism: Brevundimonas sp. TWP3-1-2b1 (assembly GCF_049896165.1). Lineage (NCBI taxonomy): Bacteria > Pseudomonadati > Pseudomonadota > Alphaproteobacteria > Caulobacterales > Caulobacteraceae > Brevundimonas > Brevundimonas sp. TWP3-1-2b1. The sequence goes on from NZ_JAFCTT010000003.1 coordinate 149,904, forward strand.
CCGCTGGACCGCCGGAGACGGACGTCGCCGGGCCTGGAAGATTCTGGCCGAGCCCCTGTTCTCGGGCGGCGCGGCGGGGCCGGGCGGGCCGGTGCTGGTCTTCGCCATCGACATGACCGAGGCCGAGGAGACGCGCGATACCCTGCGCCGTCACGTCACGGCCCATGACGAGACCCTCAACCATCTGGCCGATGCGGTGGCCATCTTCGGGCCGTCGAAGAAACTGGCCTTCCACAACATCGCCTTCCAGGTGCTGTTCAACCTCGATCCGGCCTGGCTGAACGAACGGCCGACCCACGCCGAGCTGCTGGACCGGCTGCGTCAGCGCCGGATGCTGCCCGAGGTCATCGACTATGCGGGCTGGAAGGCCACGGAGCTGGAGTTCTACGAGGCGACGGAAGCCGCCGCCGACGACAGCTGGTCCCTGCCGGACGGGCGGACTCTGCGGCTGGTGCGCCAGCCCCACCCCCTGGGCGGCATATTGCTGCTGTTCTCGGACATCACGGGCGAACTGAGCCTGCGCAGCCGGTTCAACGCCCAGCTCCAGGTGCAGACGGCGACGCTCGACAAGCTCAACGACGCGGTCGCCGTGTTCGGCTCGGACGGGCGGCTGCGGCTGCACAACGAGGCGTTCGAGACCTTCTGGAGCCTGTCGGCCGAACAGCTGGAGGAGGCGGGGGAGTTCGACGCCATCGCCGAGCTGTGCAAGACGGCCCTGCCCGACGCGGCCCTGTGGCTGGGGCTGAAGGCGCGGGTGGCCGATCCCGATCCCGAGAGCCGCATCGCCGTCTCGGGCGAGGGGCGCACGACCGACGGGCGGACGGCGGCCTGGCAGACCCGGCCCCTGCCCGACGGCGCGACCCTGGTGGCCTTCTCCGACGTGACGGCGCGGCGCGAGCTGGAACAGGCCCTGGCCCAGCGCGAGGCGGCCCTGAAGGAAAGCCAGGCGCTGAAGCGCGAGTTCGTCGGCTCGGTCAGCTATGAGCTGCGGACGCCGCTGACCACGATCGTCGGCTATTCCGAACTGCTGGAGACGATGAGCGATCTGCCCGACCGTAGCCGCCAGTACGCGGGGGCCATCCGCGTCGCCGCCGGCCAGCTGACCCACTCCATCGACGATGTGCTCGACATGGCCCAGATCGACGCGGGCGAGATGGAGCTGTCGCTGGGCGACGTGCGCATCCGCGACCTGTTCGCCGAGGCCGTCGAGAAGCACCGGCCGAGGATCGAGGGACGCGGCGCAACCCTGAAGGCCGTCGCCGCCGCCAACCTGCCGGCCATCCGGGCCGATGCGAGGCGGCTGGCCCAAGCCATCGATCATCTGCTGGACAATGCCGGGCGCTCGGTGTCGGAGGGCGGGTCCGTGTCCCTGCGGGCCGAGGCCAACTCAAGCGAGCTGCGCATCCGGGTCGAGGATACCGGCCGGGGCATCCCCTATCATCTGCAGGCGCACGTCTTCGACCGGTTCGTGAAGCGCGAGCGCGGCGGTCCGGGCGTGGGTCTGGCCCTGGTCAAGGCCCTGGTCGAGCTGCACGGCGGCTGGGCCGAGGTGGAAAGCGAACCCGGCAAGGGCGCGGCCTTCATCCTGCACCTGCCGCTGGAAGCCGACAGCGGGGCGGCGGCGCCGGAATTGGCGCTCGGGTAGTAGCGAGTATCGAGTGGCGAGTGACGAGCCGTCTGATCGCCGGGTTTTGACAGCGTGACCCGCGCTCACTAACCACTCGCCACTCGTCACTCGCCACCGGAGGCCGCATGGCCGACACACCCCTCCTCAAGACCGCCCTGATCTACGATTTCGACGGGACCCTGGCGCGGGGGAACATGCAGGAGGTCACCTTCATTCCGTCGGTGGGGATGGGGGTCGGCGACTTCTGGGGCGAGGCGGACCGGCTGACCAAGTCGGCCGATGGCGACAACATCCTGATGTATATGCAGCTGATGCTGCAGCGGGCGCGGCATAGCGACCAGCCGATCACCAAAAAGCTGCTGGCCGAACATGGCGAGGACGTGAAGCTGTTCGACGGGCTGAAGTCGGACCTGACCGGCAAGGGCTGGTTCGAGCGGATCGACGCCATCGGGGCGAAATACGGGCTGGAGATCGAACACTACATCATCTCGGCCGGGCTGGAGGAGATGATCGACGGCTGTCCGATCCGCGACGCCTTCCACCACGTCTTCGCGTCCAAATTCGCCTATGACGACCACGGGGTGGCCATCTGGCCGGCGGTGGGCGTCAATTACACGACCAAGACCCAGTATCTGTTCCGCATCAACAAGGGGGTGCTGAACCACTGGGACCACGAGCGGATCAACCGGTTCACCGCCGACGAGGACCGGGCGATTCCGTTCGAGCGGATGATCTTCCTCGGCGACGGCGACACCGACGTGCCGACCATGAAGATGATGCACACCAAGGGCGGCTTCTCGATCGCCGTCTATGATCCCCGGAACTCGGAGAAGGATCAGAAGAAGATCTATTCGCTGATCTCCGAGGACCGGGTCAATTTCGTCGCCGCCGCCGACTATCGCGAGGGCCAGCCGCTGGACCTGATCGTCAAGGGGTTGATCGGGCGGATCGCGATCAATGCCGGGACGATGCCGAGGATCGAGTAGGTCTCGCGGGCCTCCCCGGGGACGGGAGGCGCCGCCGGGCGAGTGTCAGCGCCCGCCGGCGCGGATCCACGCCTCGCGGGCCGGGAGCAGGCGGGAGGGGACGAGGCCGCGCAGGGCGGACTGGCCCTTGAGCCTGAGCCCGGCCTCGGCGCCCTTGCGCCAGGCGACGTCCGCCTCGATGGCGAGGCCCGCCGCAACGTCCACAATGGTGACGCTGGCGGGCAGGGAAAGCTGACGGTCGGTGCGGACCTTGAGGCCGCCCGCCGAGGTGTCGACGATCACACAGGCCATCTCGATCCCGGGTGCGACCAGAACGGCGCGCGCGTTCGCGGGCGAGCGGGTCTGGAGGCGACGGTCGATGGGTTGGGTCAAGGCCACGATACTCAACGCGCGGCGGGCGCTTCAGGCGCCGCCATGGTCCCGGATGTGAAGCACGGCGCGGTCTTCGTCCAGTTCGATGACGATGTCCGCCGTGACGCCGCCGGCGAGCATATGGCGGGTGATGCGCTCGAAGGCCTGGATGAAGCGGGCCAGTTCGGTGCGGCGGGCCCCGGGCACGGCGGCAGGACGGAGGCCGAGCAATCCCGCCTCCTGTTCGACCCGCCAGTCGAGGATGCGGTCGAAGGTCGGGGCCTTGAGGAACAGCAGGGCGTCGAAGGTGGCGAACAGGCGGGCGTAACGGGTCGCCAGTGAATGGTTGATCGCGCGGCGCCAGACGGCGTCCGGGTCGTCGATCCGCTCGAGGTCATTGATGGATTCCGACAATTCGGCCGGTCCTTGCGGCGACGCGCCGAGGCACCAGCCCTCCAGCAGGACAGAGCGGGGCCGGCCTTCGAAGACGGGCCAGTCCGCCTCGGCCCGGCGGTCGTCGGCGAGCTTGTCGAAGGCAGGGATCGCCGTGCGGTCCCCTGGCCCGGCGGCGCGCAGGCGGACCAGGGTCTGATCCAGCAGGTCGAGGTCGTGGGCGCCGGGCGGACCCCGAACGGCGAACAGAGGATGGACGCGGGCGGCGAGGTCGGCGCGCTCGGCGCGGGTCAGATAGACGTCGTCGAGGGACAGGGCGGCGCAGGACAGGCGCGTCGCCGCCTCGGCCGCCAGGGTGCTCTTGCCGGACCCCTGGGCGCCCGCGATGGCGATCAGGGGGACGTGGCCCGGCCGTTCGTGGCGGCGGATCAGGTCGTCCACGGCCTGGATCAGCCGCGGATCGACCATGATCAGTGCTGGTTGGCCGGCAGGCGCACGATCAGGCCGTCGAGGGCGTCCGAGACGCGGATCTGGCACGACAGGCGCGAGTTGGGCTCCACCTCTTCGGCGAAGTCGAGCATCGACTCTTCCATGGCGGACGGCTTGCCGGTCGCCTCGCGCCAGGCCTCGTCGACATAGACGTGGCAGGTGGCGCAAGCGCAGGCCCCGCCGCAGTCGGCGTCAATGCCGGGCACAGTGTTGCGGACCGCCCCCTCCATGACGGAGAGGCCAGACTTGACCTCCACGGCATGTTCGCGGCCGTCGTGCTCGATGTAGGTGACCTTGGGCATTCGGACTCAGGCTTGTTGTTCAACGGCGCGGATCGAACCTATCTCTCCGCTCATCCCCGCGAAAGCGGGGACCCAGTTCTGTGGGCGATAGGCTTTACCTGCCCTGCCCCGACATCGATCCGGCGCACCAGTGCCTCACGAAAGCACTGGGTCCCCGCTTTCGCGGGGATGAGCGGATTTAAAGTGGGCTACGCCGCCTGCTTCTTGCGTCCCGGGGCGATCATCAGCTTCTTGGTCTCGGCGATGGCCTTGGCCGGGTTCAGGCCCTTGGGGCAGACCTGGGCGCAGTTCATGATCGTGTGGCAGCGGTAGAGCTTGAACGGGTCCTCGAGGTCGTCGAGCCGTTCCTGGGTCTTGTCGTCGCGGCTGTCGGAGATCCAGCGATAGGACTGCAGCAGGGCCGCGGGACCCAGGTACTCGGTCTGGTTCCACCAGTAGCTGGGGCAGGAGGTCGAGCAGCAGGCGCACAGGATGCATTCGTAGAGGCCATCCAGTTTGGCGCGGTCCTCGGGCGACTGCAGGCGCTCGGTGGTGGGATCCGGATCGTCGGACTGGAGGTAGGGCTTGATCGAGTCGTACTGGGCGTAGAACAGGGTCAGGTCCGTCACCAGATCCTTGATCACGGCCTGGTGCGGCAGGGGGCCGATGGCGATGGTCGAGGACGAGCATTCGTCCCAGCCCTTGGTGCAGGCCAGGGTGTTGCGGCCGTCGATGTTCATCGAGCAGGAGCCGCAGATGCCCTCGCGGCACGAGCGCCGGAACGACAGGGTCGGGTCGATCTCGTTCTTGATATGGATCAGGGCGTCGAGCAGCATGGGGCCGTGATCGTCGGCCGAGACCTCGAAGACGTCCCACGAGGGGTTGGCGTCGACGTTGGGGTCATAGCGATAGACCTTGTAGGTCTTGACGTTCCTGGCGCCCTTGGGAGCCTTGTGGACCTTGCCCCTGGTCGGGGCGGAGCCGCGCGGGAGGGTGAGTTGAACCATCTCAGTAAACCCTCGCCTTGGGCTTGATGTACTCGATGTCCGAGGACATCGTGTAGGTGTGCACGGGACGGTAGTCGATCGCGACGCCCTCGCCGGGCTTCTTCCAGGCCAGGGTGTGCTTCATCCATTCGTCGTCGTGACGATCGGGGAAGTCCTCGCGGGCGTGAGCCCCCCGGCTTTCCTTGCGGTTGGCCGCGCTCTCGATCGTGACCAGGGCCTGGTCGATCAGGTTGTCGTATTCCAGCGCCTCGACCAGATCCGTGTTCCAGATCATGCCGCGATCGGTGGTCTTGATGTCGGCCGAGCGGGCGGCGATGTCGCGCAGCTTGGCGACGCCCCCGTCCAGGGTCTCACCGGTGCGGAACACGGCCGCGTCCGACTGCATGGCGTGCTGCATCTCTTTACGCAGTCTGGCCGTCGACTGGGAGCCGTTGGCGAAGCGGAAGCGATCGAGACGCGCCAGATGTCCGGCGGTCACCGAGGCCGGGGCGGCGGGGACCGGGGCGGCCTTGTCGACCACCTCACCGGCCCGAAGGCCGGCGGCGCGGCCGAAGACGACGAGATCGGTCAGGCTGTTCGACCCCAGGCGGTTGGCGCCGTGGACCGAGACGCAGGCCGCCTCGCCCACGGCCATCAGGCCGGGGACCACGGTGTCGGCGTTGTCGCCGACCTTGGTCAGGACCTCGCCGTGATAGTTGGTGGGGATGCCGCCCATATTGTAGTGGACGGTCGGGATGACCGGGATCGGCTGTTTCGTGACATCGACGCCGGCGAAGATCTTGGCCGATTCCGAGATGCCCGGCAGGCGCTCGTGCAGCACGGCCGGGTCGAGGTGATCCAGGTGCAGGTTGATGTGGTCCTTGTTCGGACCGACGCCGCGACCCTCGCGGATCTCCATCGTCATGGAGCGGCTGACGACGTCGCGTGAGGCCAGATCCTTGGCCGACGGGGCGTAGCGTTCCATGAACCGCTCGCCCTCGGAGTTGGTCAGATAGCCGCCCTCGCCCCGGGCGCCCTCGGTGATCAGACAGCCGGCGCCATAGATGCCGGTCGGGTGGAACTGGACGAATTCCATGTCCTGCAGCGGCAGGCCGGCGCGCAGGACCATGGCATTGCCGTCGCCGGTGCAGGTGTGGGCCGAGGTGGCCGAGAAATAGGCGCGGCCGTAGCCGCCGGTGGCCAGGATGACGAGCTTGGCGCGGAACTGGTGGATGGTGCCGTCGTCGAGCTTCCAGGCGGTGACGCCCGTGCATTTGCCGTCCTGCATGATCAGGTCGAGGGCGAAATACTCGATGAAGAACTCGACCTCGCGGCGCACCGACTGGCCGTAGAGGGTGTGGAGGATGGCGTGGCCGGTGCGGTCGGCGGCGGCGCAGGTCCGCTGGACCGGGCCCTCGCCGTAGTTCTTCGTCATGCCGCCGAAGGCGCGCTGATAGATCTTGCCTTCGTCGGTGCGCGAGAAGGGCACGCCCCAGTGTTCCAGCTCGTAGACGGCCTTGGGGGCCTCGCGGACCAGATATTCGATGGCGTCCTGGTCACCCAGCCAGTCCGACCCCTTGACGGTGTCGTACATGTGCCACTTCCAGGAATCCTCGCCCATGTTGCCGAGCGCGGCGGAGATGCCGCCCTGGGCGGCCACGGTGTGGGAGCGGGTCGGGAAGACCTTGGTGACGCAGGCGACCTTGAGTCCCTGCTGCGCCGCCCCGAGGGCCGCGCGGAGGCCCGAGCCCCCGGCGCCGACGACGACGACGTCGTATTCGTGATCGACGATTTGATAGTCAGCCATTTTTCTCGATCAGATCCCGAAACCGGCCGGCAGCGGCGCCGAACCCAGCGCCAGCCGCACGATGAAGAAGACGCTGGCGGCGGCCAGCGCGAGGAAGATCAGGTTCAGCAGGCCCAGCAGCAGGGCCTTGTTCCCCGGACGGTGGATGTAGTCCTCGACGATCACCTTCCAGGCCAGGCTGGCGAAACCGAAGAAGACCAGGGCCGTGACGACCAGCAGCCCGGCGTTCAGCCGGCTGGCGAACCAATGGAGGACGACATCGTATCCGGCGCCGGCCAGGGTGAAGGCGGTCGACAGCAGCCAGACGCCGAGCGGCATCATCAGGGCCAGCAGGATCTTTTCCAGGGTCCATTCCCCGGCGCCGTGGCGTTCGGAGACCCGGACGCCGTTCTTGTACTGGGCCTGAGCGCTCACAACGAAACCCTTCCGGTGGCGAACAGGGCGACCCAGAACAGGATAGCCAGGGGGACGGGACCGTAGACGGCGACGGAGGACAGCCGGTCGGCGGACGTGATCGTCAGACCGGCGCCGGTGTCGTTGATCAGGTGGCGACCGCCATTCAGCAGGAGCGAGAACAGCACCACCGTCAGGCCGAAGCCGACGAGCATACCCAGGGACGAGGCCGCCAGACCGAGAGCGGCGGCATAAGCCTCCGGCCCGAAGGCTGCGGCGGCCGTCCAGGCGACCACGAAGATCGCGCCGACGCTGGCTGCGCCGATGGTGACGCGGAACAGGATCGAGGCCGTCATGGTGATATGCCAGCGCCAGGTCTGCAGATGCGGAGACAGGGGGCGGGGGCGGCCGTTGGGCTGGGAGACGAAACGACCGGTCTGGTCGTCAGCCGCGTCGCCGATAGGGTTCGACATGCGAGTAGTTCTCAAAAAGCTGAGACGGATCAAGGCGTCAAGCGCGATTGCGCAAGGCTTTACGGACGGTCGCGGGCCGGTGTCAACGCGAGGGTGCAGTGCAAAACAGGCGAATGGTCGCGCTGGTCACGCCGCGTGCGGAGCCGATCACGATTTCGCGTGCCGCACGTCGGCGCTGGTCATGGCCGCCGGGAGACGACACTCTGGCGGTCATGGTTGTTTTCGCACTGATTTCGCTCGCCGTTTCGCCCGTTGCCGTGATCGGGCAGTCGTCGCCGGTGGCCTATACGGCCCAGGTCTATCAGGCCCCGGTGGTGCGACCTTTCGAGCCGCCGTCGAATTTCGGCCGTGTCACGGAGGAAGGCGACGGCGGGGGCGATACCCGCCTTCGCGTCATTACGGCTCCGGTCTCGGTCGAGGCCTACCGCCGCAGCTACGAGCATGCGCCGTCGCGGGCGGACAATGCTTATGATGCGGGCGTCGAGGCCGCCGAGCGCGGCATGGACGCGCGCATGGGGCCGCTGGACGGGCGCTGGCTGCTGAAGGACGGCGAGGGGCGGACGCTGATGACCGTGTCCCTGATGGACCAGGGCGAGACCAGGCCGCTGGACGGCGCCTATCGCACTGCCGACGCCACGGCCGAGGTCGGACCTCTGACGACGGCGGAACGGTCGGCGGGCGTTCTGGTGCTGGAGATGGGCGGCGGACGACTGTCGCTGCAGTCTTCGGGCGAAGGCTGGAGCGGGACGCTGGCCCAGGGCGGCCGCGAGCGGGCGGTTACGCTGGTTCGCTGATTCAGCCCAACCCCGTGCATCCCCGCGAAGCCGGGGACCCAGTGCTGTGGGCGACAGGGAGCGCCAGGTGCGTGTTGACCGTGATCCTAGAGCGTTCGACGGGTGAGTTGCGGCGCCCTTGGAGCGCGGACCTGGAGGTCCGCGCTCCTTTTAGCCCCTTTGACCGCCGAACGCTCCAGGCGCCGTGCGCGTGGCTAAAACCTGGGTCCCCGCCTTCGCGGGGATGCACGGATTTTAATCGGCGATCCGCGCCAACCGGTCCGTGAGGGCCTCCGGCTCATATCGTATCATTCCCGGCCGACCCCAGACCGGATCCGGCCACAGGCCGTCGTCGCGGCGGCGGCCGACGACATGCAGGTGCAGCTGGGCTGTGACATTGCCGAGAACCGCGACGTTCAGCTTGTCGATAGGCTTTCCTGCCGCCCCGGCCAGGGCGCGGACGATCGCGCCGGCCCGGATCGTCTCCTCCATCAGCACGGCGCGGTCGGCGACCGGGAGATGCTCCAGCTCGGTCGCGCCTGCGACCCGGGGGATCAGGATCAGCCACGGGAAACGGGCGTCGTCCTGCAGCCGGACGTGACACAGGGGCCAGTCGGCGGCGAAGACGGACCCGGCCGCGAAGGCCGGGTCGACGACGAACTCCGCCACTAGTTGAGGCCGTAGACCACGCAGGCCTGGTCGGTCAGGACCTGGAGCGGCGGCTGGAGGGCCAGTCGCGCCGCCTCGATCTGGGCCTCCGAGGGGGCCTGACCCGGTGCGGGCGGCGGCGGGGGAGGCGGGGCCATGGCCATGATCCGGCTGGCGGTCACGACAACGTCTTCCGACACAGTGGTCGCCTGGGACGCGCCCGAACCGTAGGAGGGCCAGCCGGCGAGGACGTCGGTCTGACAAGCCCGGCCGGTCGGGTCGATCACCCGCACCGATCCCAGGGTCGCGCCGGCGTTCTCTGCGGCCGCGCGCGCCCGGTTGGCGGCGTCGCGCACGGCCTCGCGGGCGAGATTGGACTTGGCGACATTGTCGGGCTCCAGGCTGAAATAGACCTGGCTGATGGAGTTGGGCTGGGAGGCGACCACGGTCGCGTAGATCCGCTCCAGCAGGGCCGTGTCGCGGACCGACAGGCTGACGGTGGCCTGGGCCTGATAGCGTTCGATGCGGTCGGCCCGGGTGTTGTCGCGCAGGATCCCGTTCTCGTCGCGATACTGGTCGTAGAGGGGCTGGGTCGTCAGGCTGGTCTCGACGCGGACTTTTTCAACGCCATAGGCGGCCAGGGTCTGTGACAGGGCGCGGACCTGGTCGGCGGCCTTCCTCGACGCCTCGGCGACGCTTCGGTCCACGACCTGGAAGGTGGCGTTGAAGCCGGCGCGGTTGGCCTGGAGCTCGACCCGGACGTAGCCGATCGAGGCGATGACCGGATCGCGCATCCACCAGGGGGCGGGAACATACTGCTGGCCGATGGTGGCGGGGGGCGTCTGGGCCATTGCGGGCGCGGCGATGGCGGATAACAGAAGGGCGGCGGCGAAGTGTGCGCGCATCGGTGTCGGCTCCTCGTCTGTGAGACGGAGACCGTCGCAGGACGCCCGCCGCCGGTAAACCCCCGCTTCCCCGCTTGCGACCATGCCGCACCGGGGCTAGACCGCCGCCCGACGGTTTCTGACATCGCATTGCACAACCCGGCCTCAAGTCGCGCTCAGCGCGGCCGGCCCATGACAAGCCCCTGACGGAGAACTCCATGGCTCGCGCGAAGATCGCCCTCATCGGCGCCGGTATGATCGGCGGCACCCTGGCCCATGTGGCCGCGCGCGAAGCCCTGGGCGACGTGATCCTGTTCGACATCGCCGAGGGCACGCCCCAGGGCAAGGCGCTCGACATCGCCGAGGCCACCGCCGTGTTCGGCTCCTCGGTCTCGCTGAAGGGCGCCAACGCCTATTCGGAAATCGCGGGCGCGGACGTCTGCATCGTCACCGCCGGCGTGCCCCGCAAGGACGGCATGAGCCGCGACGACCTGGTCTCCATCAACCTGAAGGTCATGAAGGCCGTCGGCGAGGGCATCAAGGCCCACGCCCCGAACGCCTTCGTCATCTGCATCACCAACCCGCTCGACGCCATGGTCTGGGCCCTGCAGAAATTCTCGGGGCTGCCGCACGAGAAGGTCGTCGGCATGGCCGGCGTGCTCGACTCGGCCCGTTTCGCCTACTTCCTGTCGGAAAAGACCGGCGTCTCGGTGCAGGACATCCACGCCTGGACCCTGGGCGGGCACGGCGACGACATGGTGCCGATGGTGCGTCACTCGACCATCGGCGGCCTGCCCCTGCCTGACGCGGTTTCGGCCGGCTTCCTGTCGCAGGCCGATCTGGACTCCATCGTCACCCGCACCCGCAAGGGCGGCGGCGAGATCGTCGCCCTGCTCAAGACCGGCTCGGCCTTCTACGCCCCGGCTGAATCGGCCATCGCCATGGCCAAGTCCTATCTGCTGGACCAGAAGCGCGTCCTGCCCTGCGCCGTCTGGCTGTCGGGCGAATACGGCCTCAAGGACCTCTATGTGGGCGTGCCGGCCATGATCGGCGCGAACGGCGTCGAGAAGATCGTCGAGTTCACCACCAACGACGAGGAAAAGGCGATGTTCGCGAAGTCGGTCGCCTCGGTCCAGGGTCTGCTGCAGGCCTGCAAGGATATCGAGCCCTCGCTGGCCTGACCGACCCGGTCCCTCTCCCCCTGCGGGGAGAGGGCCTGAGCGCCTGCGGGCAAGGCGTACGGGCGGCCCGGCGTAACCGTTGTGAGGCCGACGCCCGCCGCACACGGCGGTCACAACAGGGGGTGAACGGCTCCGGTCCGGCACGCGCATCGACACGGCGAGGCCCTACGGAGTAACACCGCGCCTCGCTTCCGCCGATGGATACCCCGCCCTTGCGCCTGCCCCAGTCCAAGCTCGACCAGGTCCTGGACCGCTTCCACCAGGTGGAGGCCCGCATGGGCGCGGCCACCGACGGCCAGGAGATCGTGCGCCTGTCGAAGGAGCACGCCGAGATGAAGCCGGTCGCCGACGCCGTCATGGCCCTGGCGAAATCCCGCGCCGAGATCGAGGACCTGCGGGCCATGGCCGAGGATCCCGAGATGGCCGCCATGGCCGGCGACGAACTGGAGACGCTGAACGCCCGCCTGCCCGACATGGAGCGCGACGTCGCCCTGTTGCTGGCCCCGCGCGACGCCGACGAGAACGCCTCGGCCGTGCTGGAGGTCCGCGCCGGCACCGGCGGGGACGAGGCCGCCCTCTTCGCCGGCGACCTGTTCCGCATGTATTCCCGCTACGCCTCCACGCGGGGCTGGCGCGTCGAGCTGGACAGCGCCACCGAGGGTGAAGCCGGCGGCTACAAGGAGATCATCGCCACCGTCACCGGCGACGGCGTGTTCGGCCGGCTGAAGTTCGAGAGCGGCGTGCACCGGGTCCAGCGCGTCCCCGCGACCGAGACCCAGGGCCGCATCCACACCTCGGCCGCCACGGTCGCGGTCCTGCCCGAGGTCGAGGACGTCGAGATCGACATCCAGGACAAGGACATCCGCATCGACACCTTCCGCGCCTCCGGCTCGGGTGGCCAGCACGTCAACAAGACCGATTCCGCCGTGCGCATCACCCACTTCCCGTCCGGGATCGTGGTCACGTCCTCGGAAAAGTCGCAGCATGTGAACCGCGACAAGGCGATGAAGAACCTGCGCGTCCGCCTCTACGACATGCAGCGCCAGATGAAGGACCAGGCCCGGTCCGACACGCGCAAGTCCCAGGTCGGGTCGGGCGACCGGTCGGAGCGGATCCGCACCTATAACTATCCGCAGGGCCGGGTCAGCGACCACCGCATCAACCTGACCCTGCACAGCCTGCCGCAGATCATGGAAGGCGACCTCGACCCCTTGCTCAACGCCCTGATCGCCGAGGATCAGGCCGCGAGACTGTCGGATCTGGAGGCGGAGTTCGCCTGATTTTCTTTCTTCATCCTCCGGCAAGCTGCGCCTTCGCGGCGCAGACCGGGGGACACAGCGGCGCGCGGGAGCGCGAACCTGTCGCGAAGTTGGCTGTGTCCGAGATCGTGCCTGAAAAGATCGCCTTCGGCGCCGCTGGGTCCCCCGGTCTCGCTGCGCTCGCCGGAGGATGACGAAAGAAATCACAGCACCCTCTTCAGCACCGGCCGCAAGTTCGCCGCGCGCGCCCTGAACCCGGCCCACGGATCGGGCTTCTTCAGCAGTGCGGAATATGTGCGCAGGGTGAACCCCTTCGGGTCCGGCCCCGATTTCACCTGCCCCCGGCTCAGCGGACACGCGATCCCCGCCTCCGGACGGGCGCGCGGCGACCAGGGCGGGCCGCCATCGCCAGTCCCCGGGTCGCCAGGCCTCAGGTCGGGAGCGACCGCGTCGCGACCACAGGCCGCCAAGGAAGCCTAAACGGCCTGGTCTTCCGGCGGTTGCCAGTCAGGGTGATCGACGTCCTCGCCCCGCGCTTTCGCTTCCTTCTTCGCCAGCTTTGCTGCCGCCTTGCGGGCGGCCTTCTCGGCGTCCGCCTTGTCGCGTTCCATGCGTTCGAAGCCGTAGTTGGGTTTTCTGGCCATGAAGAGAGATGTCCTTTCGAGCAGAGAGCTCATTCCTGCACACCGTGCACCCCTGCCCCCGGGTCTGGCTAGAGCCAGTCCGAGGATAAACTGCGTCCGGGGTCCAGATGGAAACGTTCGTCAACGGGAACAGAAGTGGTGATGCCTGATCCCGGACGCCAGAATTCGCGGTCCTGGACCCCGACCTTCGTCGGGGTGCACGGAGAGATTTCTCAGTCCACCGCGATGATTTCCACGGACTGTCCGGCCACCATCGCCTCGTCGCCGACGCCCTTGCCGATCAGGGCGCGGGTCAGGGGCGAGACGTGGCTGACGGAACCGTTGGCGGGGTCCGCCTCGTCCTCGCCGACGATCCGCCAGGTCTGGGTGCGGCCGTCGTCCCGCGCGATGGTGACCGAGCCGCCGAAGCGCACGCGACCGTCGACCTCGGTCTCGACCAGCTGGGCGGTGGCGCGCCGCGCCGACCAGTAGCGCAGGTCCCGTGTCGCCCGCGCCATCGCTGTCCGGTCCGCCTCGATCGAGCCGGAGGCCTGGGCCGAGGCATAGGCGGCCCTCGCCGACGCCAGCACATCCTCGATGGCGGCGAGACCCGCAGGCGTCACCAGATTGGGATGGGTGGAGATGGGGCGGTCGGGCAGATCGGCGGCCGTGGCCTCCAGATCCTCCTCGCGCGTGAAGGCGACGCTCATGATCGGAAAAGTGTATGCGGGACACGGACGTTCCCGCGCAACTCTTTCCCTCCCACTCGGGGGAGGGTGGTCGAGCGCAGCGGAGACCGGGTGGGGTCGGCAAGGCAAACCTCACAGGCCTGCATCCGCATAACCCTGTCGCCCCCACCCCGTCGCTTCGCGACGACCCTCCCCCAAGTGGGAGGGAGACGACCGTTCCCTCGCGCGTTACACCCCCGCCCATGACCACCCCCTCCGACCACGCCGTCCACATCATCGGGGCCGGTCCCTCCGGCCTCATGGCCGCCGAGACCCTGGCCAGGGCCGGCGCCCGCGTCGTGGTCCACGATCGTATGCCGTCGGTCGGGCGCAAGCTGCTGATGGCCGGGCGCGGCGGGCTCAACCTGACCCACACCGAGGATCAGCCGGCCTTTCTGGCCCGCTACGCCGAGGCCGCGGAGCCGATCTCCGACTGGCTCGATGCCTTTTCCCCCGACGACATGACCCGGTGGGCGCAAGGGTTGGGCCAGCCGACCTTCGTCGGTTCCAGCGGCCGGGTCTTCCCCCGCGCCATGAAGGCCTCGCCCCTGCTGCGCGCCTGGCTGACCCGGCTGGCCGGGCTCGGCGTCGAGATCCGCACCCGCTCACGCTGGACCGGCTGGCGGGGCGAGGCCCTGACCTTCGATACGCCCGAAGGCGAACGGGTCGAACATCCTGCCGCCACCGTCCTCGCCCTGGGCGGCGCCAGCTGGCCCCGGCTCGGTTCGGACGGGCTCTGGGTCCCGGCGCTGGAGGGCGCGGGCGTCGCCGTCTCGCCCCTGGTTCCCGCCAACGCCGGGTTCGACGTCGCCTGGTCCGAGATCCTGAGCGAACGGTTCGCCGGTCAGGTGCTGAAGCCCGCCAGCCTGACCTTCGGCGACCAGACGGTGCGCGGCGAGATGGTCGTCACCCGCTACGGCGTCGAGGGCGGGGCGATCTACGCCCTCTCCGCGCATTTGCGCGCCGCCATCGCCGCCGAGGGCTCCGCCACCCTGGTCGTCGACCTGCGCCCCGACCTGACCGAGGCGGCCCTCGCCGAGCGCCTGTCCCGCCCGCGCGGCAAGGACTCCATGACCAACCACCTGCGCAAGGCCGGCGGCCTGTCACCCGTCGCCGTCGCCCTGCTGCGCGAGATCGGCGACATTCCGCCGGGCTTCGACAAGCTGGCCAAACGGATCAAGGCGGTGCGGCTGAAGCTGACCGGCATCCAGGGGCTGGAGCGGGCGATTTCCACGGCGGGCGGCGTCGAATTCGCCGCTCTGAATCCATCGTTGATGCTGACCTCCAAACCGGGCGTCTTCGTCGCCGGGGAGATGATCGACTGGGAGGCGCCCACGGGCGGCTACCTGCTGCAGGCCAGCCTCGCCTCGGGCGTCGTCGCGGCCAATGGCGTGCAGCAGTGGCTCGTATCGCAAACCCCGGATAAGACCCCGGCATGACCAGTGCCCCCGAGATTTCCGGCGTCTGCCCGCCCCGCTTCCATGCTGTGAAAGACGCTTTCGCCGCAAACTTCACCGACGCACCCGGCGGGCTGAACGAACAGGCGGCCCGCTTCTCGGTCGTCATCGCCGGCGAGACGGTCATTGACCTGTGGGCCGGGGTCGCCGATCCGCGCGAGAAGACGCCCTTCACGGACAACAGCCTCGTGCCCGTCTTCTCGTCCGGCAAGGCGGTCATGGCCCTTCTGATGGCCTCGGCCGTGCAGCGCGGCAGGCTGGCCTATGAGGAGAAGGTCGCCCACCTGTGGCCGGCCTATGGCGCCAACGGCAAGGCCGAGGTCACCGTCGCCCAGCTGCTGTCGCATCAGGACGGCCTGCCCGGCTTCGACGAACCCGTCGATCCGGCCATCTGGTTCGACCAGGGCGCCGTGCTCGACCGCCTGGCCGCCCAGGCGCCGATGTGGCCGCCGGGAACCGCCTCCGGCTACCACCCCGTCACGGTCGGCTTCCTCGCCAACGAGGTCCATCGCCTCGCTGACGGCCGCAGTCTGGGTCAGGCCCTGCGGCAGGATTTCGCCAGGCCGTTCGGGCTCGACCTGTGGATCGGCCTGCCCGAGGCCGAGCACGACCGCGTCGCGGCCCTTCGCAAGCCGTCGAAAGCCCCCGACCTCGGCCCCATCGACGCCATCAAGACCGCCGCCTTCCTCGACAAGGGTTCGGCCCCCGGCGGGCGCGGCTCGGCCGAGTGGCGCTCGATCGAGATCCCGTCCGCCAACCTGCACGGCACGGCCCTGGCCCTCGCCCGCGTCATGGGGGTGTTCGCCAACGAGGGCGCGCTCGACGGCCAGACCATCCTCTCCCCCGCCGTCCTCGCCGAGGCGACGAAGCCGCGCATCTCGGGACCGGACAAGGTCCTACCCTTTGACATCACCTGGGCGGCGGGCCTGATGCGCAACGCGGGGCTGAACATCTTCGGCCCCAACCCGGACACGGTCGGCCACTGCGGCTGGGGCGGCAGCTGCGTCATGGCCGACCCGGAGATCAGGCTGTCGGCCGCCTACGCCATGACCCGCCAGTCCCAGTACCTGATCGGCGACCCCCGTGCGCAACGATTGATCGAGGCCCTCTACACGGCCTTCTGAACCCCATCTTTTTGATTTCTGGCGGGCGCGGTCAGCAGCCCGATGACCCCGGCCAGTCCTGCGCAGACCGAGCAGGCGAGCATCACCCACTGGAAGGCCCAGTGGAAGGCGGCGACCGCCCCGTCCGGGACACCGCCTTCCCCGGCCATCACGGCGCCGAGCTGAGCCCGCGCATCCGGCGCATCGACCCCCGCCCCAAGGCCTGAAACAAACACCGCCGACAACAGCACCCCCAGCAGGGCGACGGCCAGCAGGCCCGCGATCCGGGCCACGGCGTTGTTGACGCCCGAGGCCACGCCCGTGTGGCCCTCCTTCACCGCCCCCATGACCGCCGCCGTCAACGGCCCGACGGCCAGGGTCATGCCCACGGCCATCACCGTCATCCCGGCCAGCGGCCCCGCCACATAGCCGGCGTCCGGCGGCATCAGGGCCAGCAGGATCAGGCCGGTCCCCGCCAGCACAGGCCCGAGGCTGAGGGACAGCTTCGCCCCGAACCGGTCGGCCAGCCTGCCCGCCGCGCCCGAGAACAGCCCCATCACCGCCGCGAACGGCAGCATGGCGGACCCCGCCCCGGTCGCCGACCAGCCATGCACCCGGATCAGCTCGAACGGCAGGAAGAACATCGCCCCGCCGAGCGCGAAATAAAGCAGCAGCGTCAACAGATTGATTCCGCTGAACACGGACGAACGGAACAGGCCGAGGGGCATCATTGGATGCGGTTCCTTCGCCTCGGCCCACAGGAATCCCGCCAGCAGCACGACCCCGCCCATCAATCCGCCGATCACCCCCGGGTGGGTCCAGCCCAGATCCGGCGCCGCCGTCAGCCCCCAGATCAGAGCGCCCAGTCCGCCGATGGCCAGCAGGGCCCCGAGCCAGTCCAGCCCCCGGGCGCTCTCGTCCCGGCTCTCCGGCACCGCCTTCAGCGCCACGACCACCGTCAGTACGGCCATGGGGACATTGATCCAGAAGATGAACCGCCAGTCAGCATGGTCCGACAGCCAGCCGCCGACCAGAGGCCCGACCATGCCGAACAGGGCCCCGGCCCCCGCCCAAGCCCCGAAGGCCGCACCGCGCTCGTCTTGCGGAAAGGTCGCCCCGATCAACGCCAGCGCACCCGGCGTCAGCAGGGCCGCGCCGATCCCCTGCGCCGCCCGCCCGGCGATCAACAGTTGCTCGGTGGGCGCGAGTCCACAGGCGATGGACGACAGGGCGAACAGGACGACCCCGATCAGGAACACCCGCCGCCGTCCGAACCGGTCCCCCGCCGCCCCGCCGATCAGGACCAGCGCCCCGAGCGTCAGCAGATAGGCGTTGGAAATCCATTGCACCGCCGCCGGCCCCGCCCCGAGGTCACGCTGGATGGCGGGCAGGGCGACACCGAGCGCCGAACCGTCGATGAAGGTCAGGCTGGACCCCAGCACCGTGGCGACCAGGATCCACCGCTTCTGCGCCTTCGACAGGTCTGGGTGGGCCTCCGCCATGGACTGGAGGCTAGACCGGTTGCGCGGTCTCCGCCATCGCCCGCCTGGCCGCCTGCGCCCGCAACAGGGCCGCCGCCGCGAACACCCCGGCGCCCAGCCAGATGAAGGCGAAGGATACGGCCCGGAGCGGCGTGAACAGTTCGCCGGCCGCCAGCCCGATGCCGAACTGCATCGTCGGCGCCAGGAACTGGATGAAACCCATGGTCGACAGGGGCATCCGCCGGGCCGCCCAGGCGAACAGCACGAGGGGGAACACGGTCGCCGGCCCGTTCAGCAGGGCCCAGCCGAAGCCCTCCCATGTCGCGAACCCGTGGCCCAGCCCCTGCGTCTGCAGCCAGATCACGAACATCAGACCGAACGGGAGCAGCAACAGGCATTCGATGAACAGCCCCGTCTGGGCGTCCACCGGGATGCGTTTCTTGATCACCCCATAGGCGCCGAAACTGAGCGCGAGGGCGATGGATATCCACGGCGGCCGCCCCAGCGCCAGGGCCTGGAACAGAACCCCCACGGCCGCCAGGCCGATGGCGACCCAGCCCCATTTGTCGATCTTTTCGCGGAACAGCCACAGCCCCACGATCATGTTGAGCAGGGGGTTGATGTAGTAGCCGAGGCTGGCTTCCAGCGTCGCATGGTGGGTCGTGGCCCAGACGTAGATGCCCCAGTTCACCGCGATCAGCACGGTCGCCAGCGCCAGCCAGGCGAGCGTCTTCGGCTGCCCCAGCACGGCCCGGACCTGTTTCGACTGACCGGCCAGCAGCACCAGCCCGCCGGCGAACAGAACAGACCAGAGGGCGCGGTGCGACAGGATTTCCGGCGCGGAAAAGCCCAGGGCCGCCTGGCCCATGAACAGCAGGGGCATGAACCCCCACATGACATAGCAACCCACCGCCGACAGGAAGGCGGCGCGTGTCGGGGTGGGGGGAGAGGACGACGTCATTCTCTATCCTTCCCCTCTCCCGGAGGGAGAGGGCTTGAGGCTCGCAGAGCGCAGCGAGGCGCCAGCCGAAAGGGTGAGGGGTTACGGTGCGAACCGGTGAGGGCATAACCCCTCACCCTTTCGCGCCAGAACGACGGCTATCGCCGCCGTGCGCTCAAGCCCTCTCCCTCCGGGAGAGGGATCGCTAGACCGTCAGGGTGCGATACCCGCTCTTCGGCTTGATCGTGCCCGTCTCGTCCAGCAGCTGGGCGATCTGGACGGCGTTCAGGGCCGCGCCCTTGCGCAGGTTGTCGGACACCACCCAGAAGACCAGGCCGTTCTCGACCGTGTGGTCCTTGCGGATGCGCGAGACATAGACGGCGTGCTCGCCGGCGGCGTCGACGGGGGTGATATAGCCGTCGTGCTCCTGCTTATCGATCACCTGCACGCCCGGCGCCTCGCGCAGGATGGCGCGCGCCTCGTCGGGGCTGATCGGCTTTTCGAACTCGACCGTCACGGCCTCGGAGTGGCCGACGAAGACCGGTACGCGGACGCAGGTGACCGTCAGCTTGATGTTCGGGTCCAGCATCTTGTGGGTCTCGTCCGACATCTTCTGCTCTTCGTCGGTGTAGCCGTCCTCGTTGAACGAGCCGATGTAGGGGATGACGTTGAAGGCGATCTGCTTGGGGAATTTCTTCGGCTTGGCATCGCCCAGGCCATAGATGGCCTTGGTCTGGTTCCACAGCTCGTCCATGCCTTCCTTGCCGGCGCCCGACACGGATTGATAGGTCGAGACGACGACCCGCTTCGCCCTGGCCGCGTCATGCAGCGGCTTCAGCGCCACCACCAGCTGGGCGGTCGAGCAGTTCGGGTTGGCGATGATGTTCTTCCTGCCCGCCAGCTTGATCGCGTCCGGGTTCACCTCGGGCACGATCAGGGGCACGTCCGGGTCCTTGCGGAAGGCCGACGAGTTGTCGATCACCATCGGGCCCAGCTTGCCGATCTTCTCGGACCAGGCGCGCGACACGTCCCCGCCCGCCGACATCAGGACGATGTCGACCTTCGAGAAATCGAAGCTCTCGATGTCCTGGCATTTGATGGTCTTGTCGCCCCAGGCGACATCCATCCCCTTGGATTTTCGCGAGGCGACCGCGTGCATCTCGTCGACGGGGAACTCCAGTTCCTCGAGGATGGTCAGCATTTCGCGCCCGACATTGCCGGTGGCGCCCACGATAGCGACAACATATCCCATAAGCGTAGTCCTTCGGACGCGCTAACGCTCGCCACGCGGTGGCTCGCTGCTTGAGCGCGAAAGTTGGGGAGTCCGAGATAAGCAAATCTCGGGGTTCCGCATTTAGGCGTTCGCGCCTGCGAAGCAACCGCTTTTCAGCCGAAGGCGGGCCGGTTAAGGCCCAGTTCCATGCCGTCACACATCGCCCGCGCTTATGCCGATCGCCTGAAGTCGGGGCTGCTGACCGCCGATCCGGCGCAGCAATCCGCGATCGCGGCCCTGACCCGGCTGGAAAAGGACCTCGGCAAGCGCGGCGTCTTCGGCGGCCTGCCCGAGGTGCGCGGCCTCTATCTCTGGGGGCCTCCGGGGCGCGGCAAGTCCATCCTGATGGACCTGTTCTTCGCCAGTGCGCCCGAGCCGCGAAAGACCCGCGCCCATTTCCACGCCTTCATGGCCCGGGTCCACGACCTGATCCGCCAGTGGCGTACGGGCGACCAGAAGGCGCGCCAGGCCGTCTTCGGCACGCACAGGGGCGATGACCCCATAGCCCCGGTCGCCGCCCTGATCGCCTCGGAGGCGCGCCTGCTCTGCTTCGACGAACTCCAGGTCACCGACATCGCCGACGCCATGATCCTCGGCCGGCTGTTCGACGCCCTGTTCGAGAGGAAGGTCGTGGTCTGCATCACCTCCAACCGCGCCCCGGATCAGCTCTACAAGGACGGTATCAACCGGCCCCTGTTCGTCCCCTTCATCGAACGCATCAGGGAGCGCTGTCAGGTCGTCGCGCTCTCGGGCGCGCGGGACTGGCGGCTCGACCGGATCAAGGCCTCCCGCGTCTGGTATGACCCTGGAAGGCAGCAGGGGGGCGAGGCCGGCGCCCGGCGCGAGGGCTTCGAACAGCTGTGGACCGACCTGAAGGGCGACATGCCCGAATGCCCGGCGCATCTGGCCGTTCTGGGCCGCGACGTGGTCATCCAGCGCACCGCCGGCGGTCTTGCCCGCGCCACCTTCGCCGAGCTGTGCGAACACCCCCTGGGGCCACAGGACTATCTGGCCATCGCCGGGCGGTTCCATACCCTGTTCCTCGACGGCGTGCCGCTGCTGACACCCGACAATCGACAGGCCGCCCGCCGCTTCGTCACCCTGATCGACGCCCTGTATGAGGCGAAGACACGCCTGGTCGCCCTGGCGGCCGGCGCCCCCGAAGGCCTCTATCCGACCGGCGACGGCGCCTTCGAGTTCGAACGCACAGTGTCCCGTCTGAACGAGATGTCGTCGCAGTCCTGGCTGGAACGGGCCGAGCACACGGACTGAACCCCTTGCCGGCCTTCCGTTCGCCGCAAAGGCCTCTAGGCTCGCCCTCTCAACGGAACATGCCCATGAAATCCCTCGCCGCCGCCGCCGCCGCCGCCCTCCTCGCCGTCACCACCGCCCCGGCCCTCGCCCAGGAAGCGCCCGCTGCGCCCGCGACCCAGTCAGCCCCGGCCCGCTGGAGCGGCCTGACGGTGGCGGAGATAACCGGCCGGCTCACCGCCGCCGGCCTGACCGTCGCCCCGCCCCAGACGAATGCCGACCGGGTCTATCTGCGCGTCGATGACGGCCAGATGCGCTGGGTCATGACCCTGTATTCCTGCACCGACGGCGCCTGCCCGGACGTGCAGTTCACGGCCGTCTTCTCCGGAGCCGACGCCACGCCGGACATCGTCTCGCGCTGGAACGGCGACCGCCGCTTCGTGAAGGCCTTCTACGCCGCGCCCGAGACCGAAGGCGCCGACCCCCAGGCCGTGGCCCAGTATGACGTCCTCCTCAGCGCGGGCGCGGGCCCGCAGCAGCTCGACGACCCCATCCAGGTCTGGCGCAGCCTCGCCAACGACCTCGGCCGCACAGTGGCGACGCCGAAGGCGAACTGAGCCCTCATTTCCTTGCGGGCCGGCGCCAGGCGCCGGCGGCGCGGCGGAGCGTCTCCGCTGACAAGTCCGTGTGACGGTATGCGGCCAGGCAACCCGATCGGGTAAAATCGGTTAAGGCCGTACCGGTGATGCTTCCCGGTGCGCACGATCGCCAGCTTCCAGGGGCCGAATGGACACGTTTCTGCTGTTTCTGCTGGTCGGCCTGGTCGCCCAGGCGGTCGATGGCGCCCTCGGCATGGCCTATGGAGTGATCTCCTCGTCGGTGCTTCTGGCCTTTGGCGTGCCGCCCGCGACGGCTTCGGCCAGCGTGCACGGGGCCGAGGTCTTCACCACCGCCGCCTCGGCCGGCAGCCATATCTGGCATCGCAATGTGGACTGGCGGCTGCTGACGCCGCTTGCGATCGCCGGGGTGATCGGCGGCTGTCTGGGCGCCTATGTGCTGGCCGGCATCGACGGCAGGGTCATCAAGCCATTCGTGGTCGCCTATCTGGCGCTGATGGGGGTCTACATCCTGTGGCGCGCCGGGCATGATATCCGCCCGCGCCGCATACGCTCATGGGTGACGGCTCCGCTGGGGCTGATCGGCGGCTTTCTGGACGCCATCGGCGGCGGCGGCTGGGGCCCGACGGTGTCCTCGACCCTCGTGGGGGCCGGTCAGGAGCCGCGCCGCGCCATCGGCACGGTCAACACCGCCGAATTCTTTCTGACCGTGGCCATCTCGGCGACCTTCGTCTGGGCCCTGGTGACCGGACACTGGAAGGATGCGGACGCCCTGACCAACCATGCCTCGGCCGTGGCCGGACTGGTGGTCGGCGGGCTGGCGGCGGCGCCCTTCGCCGGCCTCATCGCCAAACGCGTGCCGCGGCGGGTTCTCGCCTATGGAGTCGGGATCGTGCTGGTGCTGCTGGCCGGCGTCCAGGGATTGCAGCTGGCGGGCGTGCTGGCCTGAGGCCGGATCAGGCGTCGAGGGTGGCGATGTAGAGCTTCATCGTCACTCGGCGGCTTCGAGGGCGGCGGTGCGGGCGGCGTCCAGTTCGGCCGCGCGGGCCTCCACCAGCTCGACGATGTGGTCGATCATCCCGCCATTGGCCAGTTTGTGGGCCATCTTGCCGTTCAGGTAGACCATGCCCGAGCCGGCGCCGCCGCCGGTGAAGCCCACGTCGGTGTAGAGCGCCTCGCCCGGGCCGTTGACGACGCAGCCGATGATCGACAGCGACATGGGCGTGGTCACATGAGCCAGCTTCTCTTCCAGAAGGCCGACCGTCTCGATGACGTTGAAGCCCTGGCGCGCGCACGACGGGCAGGCGATGATGTTGACGCCCCGGTGGCGCAGGCCGAGCGACTTCAGGATGTCGAACCCGACCTTGATCTCCTCGACCGGATCGGCGGCCAGGGAGACCCGGATGGTGTCGCCGATCCCGGCCCAGAGCATATTGCCCATGCCGATGGCCGACTTGATCGTGCCCGAGCGCAGCGGGCCGGCCTCGGTGACGCCGAGGTGCAGGGGGCAGTCGATGGCCTCGGCCAGCTGCTGGTAGGCGGCGACGGTCAGGAAGGGGTCAGAGGCCTTCACCGAGATCTTGAACTCGTGGAAGTCGTGGTCCTGAAGGATGCGGGCGTGGTTCAGGGCCGATTCGACCATGGCCTCGGGGCAGGGCTCGCCGTATTTCTCCAGCAGCTCCTTCTCCAGCGAGCCGGCGTTGACGCCGATGCGCATGGAGCAGCCGTGGTCCTTGGCCGCCTGGATGACGTCGCGGACGCGGCTGGCATTGCCGATATTGCCCGGATTGATGCGCAGACAGGCGGCGCCGGCCTCGGCCGCCTCGATGCCGCGTTTGTAATGGAAGTGAATGTCGGCGACGAGCGGGACCTTGGCCTCACGGGCGATGGTGCGGAAGGCGGCCGTCGAGGCCTCGTCGGGGCAGGAGACGCGGACGATATCGGCCCCGGCCTCTTCCAGCTCGCGGATCTGACCGATGGTCGCATTGGCGTCCGAGGTCAGGGTGTTGGTCATCGACTGGACGCTGATCGGGGCGTCGCCGCCGACCGGCACATTGCCCACCATGATTTGGCGAGACTTCCGGCGCTCGATGTGGCGCCAGGGACGGATGTGGGAATGGTCGCTCATGAGGGGGTCAATATAGGCGCGGAGCGGAGACAAGGCCATGACGGCTTCAGGGTCTGACTTCTCCCTCCCCGTTCGGGGAGGGTGGTCGGAGCGCAGCGGAGACCGGGTGGGGGCGGTAAGGCGAGACCCCACAGGCCTGTCTCCGGGTTACCGGCCGTCCCCACCCCGTCGCTGCGCGACGACCCTCCCCCGAGGGGGAGGGAGATATCAGCGCGCCAGGGTCTGTTGTCCGGTCGATACGGTCTGAACCACGGCCGCCTGCTGGGTCGAGGCCGCCGCGCGGGCTGCTGCGGCCTGGGCGGCGAGGGCTTGGGCCTGGACCTGGGCCGCAGTCTGGCGGGCGAGGGCGGCGGCGCGGGTGTTCAACTGGCTGAGCGGCGTCAGTGCGGCGGTCAGGGCCCCTCCATGCTCTCCGTTCAGATAGACGTCGAAGGCGGTGGGATCGGAAACGTCGATGGTCCCGGACAGGCCGATCGGAGCGCGCCAGGCCTCTCCGGCTGCGAGCTGGCGGGCGAACAGGACACTGCCGTCAGACAGTTTGACGATCAGGGCGCCGGTCTTGCGGGCCTGGAGCACGACCTGGGATGCGGTGGCCGAGGCGCCGTAGACAGCGCCGCGCGGGTTGAAGGCGGCCTGGACGGGCGGGGCGTTCGCCACCCCAGCCGCCGCGACGGCGGCGGTGTCGGACGGATCGACGCCGGTCAACTGCGCCTCCAGGCCGGGCGTGATGTAGAGGACAGGCGTGGTCTGGTCGGCCGGAGCCGGTTGGGGCGCGCCGACGCGCAGGCCGCTCTGGCCCGGAACGTCTCCGAGGCTCCAGCTTTCGGGAACCTCGGCGATGTCGGAGGGCTGGGGCGCGCGGATCAGGCTGACGCGCTGGAACACGTTCCAGCCGATGACGGCCACGACCACGATCAGGATGCCGCCGACGATGCGCGGCGAATAGCGACGCACCTCCTCGAAGGCGACGCCGGCCGGCGCCTGCAGCGGCACCGAGGCGTCCGGCGTCTCGCGTTTGTAGCGTTCGACCGCCAGCTGCTCGTCGAGGCCCAGGGCGCCGGCATAGGCGCGCACATAGCCGATGGCGAAGACGCGCGACGGCAGGCCGGAGATGTTGTTTTCCTCGAGCGCGTTCAGATAGCGCTGGTGCACCCGGGTGTCGGCGGAAAGTTCGGCCATGGACTTGCCGGAGAGTTCGCGCGCCCTGCGCAGGCCGTCGCCCAGAGTCGCCGCGTCGGTGATGGAGGGCACAGGGTCCTTCCAGTCCGGATGAGCCCGAAATTCATCGGGGACATTCCCCGTATCCAGCGCCATGACGCTTCGCCCCACACTCGGCCCGACCGGGAATTCCAGCCGCGCCGTACTCGACCAGGGCCCGCTTACCACGTTGGCATGACGGATCCCGCCTCCCCCCGGAGGCCCACGCATATCGTCCTGTGGATAACCCATTTCAGCCGCCGGTTCAACGCCTTGTTAAGCTTGAATCCGTCCCCGGACGGGACGGATCACAAACCGACGTTCAACTTCCGGGCCAGGCTTTCGATTTCGCTGCGGATCGATCCGGCCGAGGATCCGAGCAGGTTGTTCATGCCGCGCTTCGCCGCTGTCAGATCGGTCGTCAGGATCATCCGTTTGACCGGTCCGATGCCGCCCGCCGGGGCCGACAGGCGGGTGAAGCCGAGGCAGATCAGGGCGAAGGCTTCCAGCGGCCGGCCGGCCAGCTCGCCGCAGACCGAAACGGGCGTGCCGGTCTCGGTGCAGGCCTTCTGGATCGATTGCAGGGCGCGCAGGGCCGGCGGCGACAGGGCGTCGTACCGATCCGAGACCAGGGGATTGGTCCGGTCGGCGGCGTACATGTACTGGAACAGGTCGTTGGAGCCGACCGAGACGAAATCGGTCATCGGCAGCAGGGCGTCCAGGTGCCAGAGCAGGCTTGGGCACTCGATCATCGCCCCGACGCGCAGGGTCGCGGGCAGGGGCCGACCGCGACGCCGGGCCCATTGGCATTCCACATCGACCAGTTCCCGGGCGGCGCGGAATTCGTCCACCGTGGCGATCATCGGGAACATGACGCGCAGCTCCCGCCCGGCCCCCGCGGCCAGAAGCGCGCGCAGCTGGAGACGCAGCAGGGACGGGCGGTCGAGACCCAGGCGGATGGCGCGCCGTCCCAGGGCGGGATTCTCCTCCCGCTCGGTGGTCTCCATATAGGGCAGGACCTTGTCGCCGCCGATGTCGAGGGTGCGGAAGGTGACGGGCCGGTCACCGGCCGCGTCGAGCACCAGTTTGTACAGGGCCGTCTGGGAGTTCAGGCGCGGCAGTTCCTCCGACACCATGAACTGGAACTCGGTTCGGAACAGGCCGATGCCCTCGGCGCCGGTCTCGTCCAGGTTCTCCAGGTCGACGGCGAGGCCCGCGTTGGTCAGCAGGGTGATACGGGTTCCATCGACGGTCACGGCCGGGACGTCGCGCAGCTTGGCGAATTCGGCCTGCCGCTGTTCGCGCACGGCCATGCGCGACTGGATCGATTCCAGCATGTCGGGACGGGGTCGCAGATACGCCTCGCCGGTCTCTCCGTCGACGATGACGAGGTCGCCCTCGCTCAGCCGGTCGCGCACGCCCTGCAGACGGCCGACGCAGGGAATCTGGAGGGCGCGCGCGACGATGGCGGCGTGGCTGGCCGCCGAGCCCTCCTCAATCAGCAGGCCCTTCAGCTTGTGACGTGGATACTCCAGCAGGTCGGCCGGACCGAGGTTGCGCGCCACCAGGATGGCGTCGTCGGGCAGTTCGCGCTGGCCCGGATTGTCTCCGGCCAGCACCCGCAGCAGCCGGTTGGCCAGGTCCTCGAAGTCGTGCAGCCGTTCCTTGATATAGGGATCGCGGGCCTGGGCGAAGCGGGCGCGGTGTTCATTGCGCACCCGGTCGACGGCCGCCTCGGCGGTCAATCCGCCCCGGACCGCCTCCTCAAGAGACCGGTTCCAGCCCCGGTCGTCGGCGAACATGCGGTAGGTTTCCAGCACCTCGAACGACTGGCCGGACAGCTTGCCCTGTCCGCCGTCGAGCAGGGCGTCGATGGAGTTTTTGAGGACCGTCAGCCCCTCGCGCAGGCGGATTTCCTCGACCTGCTGGTTCTCGGCCAGCAGTCGTTCCGGCGGCAGGGGCGCCTCGTGCAGGACCACGCGGCCGAAGGCCAGACCTTCGGCGAACCGTTGGCCCTTGATGCGTTCGGGTCGGTGGGGCGCGACCTCGATGTCACGCAGCTCCTCCTGGGCCAGCAGTTCGCCCGAAGCCACGGTCTCGGCCAGGACCATGGCGATGGTCTGGATGTCCTCGACCTCGTCGGGATCGTAGCGGCGCTCGGCCCGGTTCTGGACGACCAGGACGCCGATGGCCCTGCCCCCGCGCAGCAAGGGGGCGCCCAGGAAGGCGTGATAGGGATCCTCGCCCGTCTCCGGCCGGTAGGAGAAGCTGGGGTGGCTCGGCGCGTCCGACAGGCTGATCGGCTGGGCCAGGCGCGCCACCTCGCCGACCAGACCCTCGCCGGGCTTCAGGCGGGTGGCGTGGACGGCGTCGCGGTTCAGGCCGTGGGTGGCGAACAGTTCAAGCTCGCCCGAGGCCCGGCGCAGATAGATGGAGCAGACCTCGGCCACCATCGACTGGGCGATGGTGGTGACGACGACGTCCAGACGGCCCTGGGCGGGGCCGCCATCGGCCATCGCCTCGCGGATCTGGCGCAGGAGGACGCGCGGTCCCCTGGTCATCGCTCCGCCCGCTATGGCCATCCGGTCTCCCTGTCCGCCCCCGGGATGGGGACGGGTTCAGCCGATACTATACCGCTTCCAGCCCATAGGCCGAATGCAGGGCGCGAACGGCCAGCTCGGCATAGGCGGCGTCGATCAGGACGCTGATCTTGATTTCCGAGGTCGAGATGGCCTGGAACTTCACGCCCTTGTCCGCCAGGGCCTTGAACATGGTCTGGGCGACACCCGCGTGACTGCGCATGCCGACGCCGACGACCGAGACCTTGGCCACGTCCTCGTCGACGCGGATTTCCTCGAACCCGATGTCCTTCTGGGCCGCGCGCATCAGGTCGGCGGCGCGGGCGGCATCGCGGCGGCCGGTGGTGAAGGTCAGGTTGACCGCCCCCTCGGTGCGGGCCTGGGACTGAACGATCATGTCCACGTTGACGCTGGCCTCGGCCAGGCGGGTGAAGACGTCGGCGGGGGCGTCGACCCGATCGCCGAGACCCAGCAGGGTGATACGGGCCTCGTCGCGGCTCATGGTCACGCCGGACACGATGCGTTTTTCCACGATTTCCTCCTCGTCGCAGATCAGGGTGCCGGACTTGGCGGGCAACACGCCGTTTTCGTCGGGTTCGATGAAGCTGGACAGCACGCGCACCGGCACCTGCATGCCCATGGCCAGTTCGACCGAGCGGGTCTGGAGCACCTTGGCCCCGAGCGACGCCATTTCCAGCATCTCCTCGTAGGAGACCTTCTGGAGCCGACGGGCCCGGCTCTCGATGCGCGGGTCGGTCGTATAGACCCCGTCCACGTCCGTATAGATGTCGCAGGCGCAGCCCAGAGCGGCGGCGACGGCCACGGCCGAGGTGTCCGATCCGCCCCGGCCCAGGGTGGTGATCCGGCCGGTCGGCGACACGCCCTGGAAGCCCGGGATGACCGCGATCTCTCCGGCGTCCAGCGCCGCGCCCAGTTTCTCGCCCGGCACGTCGACGATGCGGGCGCGGGCGTGATCCTCGTCGGTGAGGATCGGAATCTGCCAGCCCATCCAGCTGCGCGCGTTCAGGCCCATGTTGCGCAGGGTGATGGCCAAAAGACCCGAGGTCACCTGTTCGCCCGAGGCGACGACGACGTCGTACTCATCGTCCGACAGGGGCAGGCCGGCGGCGGCGCTTCCCGCGCCGTCGGTCCAGGCCACCAGTTCGTTGGTCTTGCCCGCCATGGCGGAGACGACGACGGCGACCGAATGGCCGGCCTTGACCTCGGCGGCGATGATCCGGGCGGCGCGACGAATACGCTCGAGGTCGCCCATCGACGTGCCGCCGAACTTCATCACCAGTCGTGTGTTGGTCGGCCGCGTCATCGTGGCGTTCGTCCCCGTCTTGCCAGAAAGCCGCAAAAGGGGTTCACCCTTGCGTTCATGGCCGCTTCTACCGACCCGTCGACGATGCGCAAACCCCAAACGGGGCAGGGTTTTGCCGATATCGCAGAAGGCGCCAGCATCGATCCCGCCGACGTGGCCCGGTTCTCGGCCCAGGCGGCGGAATGGTGGGACGCGAGCGGCCCGTTCGCCCCCCTGCACCGGTTCAACCCGGCGCGGCTGGCCTTCATCCGCGACCGGGTGGCCGAACGGTTCGGGCGCGCCCCCCGGACGCGCGCGCCGTTCGAGGGCCTGAGCCTGATCGACATCGGCTGCGGCGGCGGCCTGATCGCCGAGCCGATGCGGCGAATGGGGTTTGCCGTCACCGCCGTCGACGCCTCGTCCGAGAACATCGGCACGGCCCGGGCCCATGCGGCCGAACAGGGTCTCGACATCGCCTATCGCGCCGCGACGGTGGAGCAGGTCGAAGCGGAAGGCGCGGGGCCGTTCGACGTCGTTCTGGTGCTGGAAATCATCGAGCATGTGGCCGACCCGGAGGCCTTCATCCGGGCCTGTTCGCGGCTGATCGCGCCCGGCGGGATCCTGGTCGTCGCCACTCTGAACCGGACGCTGAAGTCGCTGGCGCTGGGCAAGATCGCGGCCGAATACATCCTGCGCTGGGTGCCTGCGGGCACGCACGACTGGCGTCAATTCCTCAAGCCGGACGAGATCCGGTCGATGCTGTCGGCCGAGCCGGTGGCGGTGACCGGTCCCTTCGGCCTGAACTATTCGCCGCTCAGCGACCGCTGGAGCGAGAGCGCCGGGGCCGACGTCAACTACATGATGCTGGCCACGCGGGACTGACCGCAAAGCTTACGGAGATTTCATCCAGCTGTCAGACTTGTAACGGGATTCTGGCCGCGCGCGGTGGCAACGAGGAGCCATCGCAATGGAGCCTCCGCCATGAAACGCCTGCTGATTCTCGCCACCGTCTCCGCCGCCCTGATGACCTCGGGCTGCATCACCGTGATCGACGCCGACGGCGACGACTCCTGGCACGGCAACAACGCCCAGCCGTTCGACGCCGCCCGCGAGGAGTGCGACGACCGCACCGAGAGCCGCGACGCCTTCGTCGTCTGCATGGCCGGGAAGGGCTGGACCCGCAGCTAGCCCGCTCTCGTCATATAGCGGGCGTCGGAGCCGTAGCTGGTCAGTTTGGCCGCCATCTCCGGCGTCTCGCGCACGTCGAACCCGTGTCCGCGCCAGAAGTCGACGGCGTCGTTGACCGCGACCAGGGCGATCGTCGTCCGGCCGCTCGCCCTGGCCAGATCGACCACAGCGGCCACCGCCGGCCTCGACCAGCCCTGCCCCCGCATCGCGGGCGTCAGGACGAGGTCGTGCAGATAGAGGATCGAGGCGTCCGCTGGAATCGCCTCGATCAGGGTGTTGAGCGTCGGCGCTGCGTCCCTCGTCCACGGATAGGCGACCAGATAGCCCTCCAGCCCGCCCGGCGTCTGGAGCACGAAACAGCCCGCCGGGTTGAGGGCGAGCCGGTTCTCGAAACAGTCCCGGCCCTCGAAATGGTTGGGAAAACCGATGACGGCGATCCCGGCGACGCGATCGAGGTCGGCTTCGGTCATCGGCCGCCAGCCGGTTGCAGTCGTCACGGGGTGGGACATCTCGTATTCAGCTCGGCCTTGTCGAATCGCCAGTCCATCGCCTGGTCGCGGTCGCCCATCCGTCCCTCGATCCGGGCCGTCAGGACGTCGCCCGTCCGCTGATAGATGACGCGCTGGGGAAAGTCGTTGTCGAGGTTCTGGAACACCACTCGCGAGGCCGAGGCCGCGAGCACTGGAAAGGCGGTCGCCGCCGCGCCGCCGGGCTGGGCGACATAGGCCATGACGCCGTCGATCGGGGCCACCCGCGCATACTCGAACGACGTCTCGCCCGAGGCCACCGTGACCGCCGCGCCGATCAGGACGCTGCCGCGCGGGTCGGTCCAGGTCTCCGATGCCTCGCGCCCTTGCGAACAGTCCAGCCAGTAACCGGCCATCCAGGCCAGATCGGGCCGGGCCGGCGCGGTCTGCAGCGCTGCAGCGGCGAACAGGGCGGTCAGGATAGTCATCGGCGTCCTCCAGGCGGCCGCGTCGTGCGGCGACGGGTCAAGCCTAGGCCAGGTGCGGCGCGCCGGGCTTGTAGGTTTGCGACGCGATGGCGCGGGCCAGTTCGACCTGTTCGCGCGCCCATTCCGTCGCCGTGCAGCCGAGGAAGCGGCGGAAGTCGCGGGCCATCTGCGGCTGGTCGAAATAACCCGCGCCCAGACCGGCCTCCAGCCAGCCGCCCGCCTCGGGCGTCGGCTCCAGCGCATGGTCGAACACCCGCCGGAACCGCAGCACGGAGCGCAGCATCCGGGGCGAGACACCGACCCGGTCGAGAAAGCGGCGCTGCATCGCGCGCTGGTCCCCGGGGGGGCGCACGGCGGCGGGCGCATCGTCCATCATCGCCTCAACTTCGGCGCGGACGACCGGATCGACGGTCCAGCCCTGTTGAAGCCGCAGCGCCTCCAGCCGGTCGGTCATGGCCTTCGTCTGGGCCTCCGGATCGCCGGCGGGCGGCCGGACGCCTCTGAGCCGGTCGACCATGTCCAGCCGCCCGTCGGTCGCCGTGCTCAGCGGGGCGCCCAGCCAGTCGCGGGCGCCGTCGGGGTGGAAGCGGACGGCGACCAGTTCGACCGCGCCGACCGGGCGTATGGCGATGGGCCGTGTCATCTGGCCGGCGAACAGGGCGGACGGCTGCAGGCGCCAGACCCCGTCCGGCCCCTCCTCCTCATAGGGGGCGCCGATGTCGAGGATCAGTTCGGGACAGCCGTCGGGGGCGATCCGCTGGACGGTGTCCGACGGTTCGGGATTGGCGTAGGTCCAGATCACCTTGACCCAGGGGGCCAGGGACGGCGGCGGCGGGAACTCGGCGTAGCGTTCTTCGATGTTCAAACGGCGATCCCCCAATCCTGTTCACCGTGCACCCCGGCGAAGGCCGGGGTCCAGATGGAATGACGCGTTTCAGGGGGGGAGCCGGTACGTCGTCCAACCTGCCCGAGTCCGTGATCTGGAACCCGGGCCGGAGTTTAGCCTCGGGCTGGCGTAGCCAGACCCGGGGGCCGGGATGCACGGAGGGAAGGGACCTCAGTTCGCCTTGCCCGGATCGATCGGGGCCGGCGGCAGGGCGGCGCAGGGGACGCCGTCCTCCTTCAGCGCCCTGACCTCGGCAGGCGTGGCTTCGCCGTAGATCTCGCGCTTCTCGGCGGCGCCCTCGTGGATGGCGCGGGCTTCGCGGGCGAACGTATCCCCGACATAGTCAAAATTCTGCTCGACGTGGCTGCGCACCTCGCGGGCGGCCTGCATCATCATCGTCTGGACCCGGGCCGTCATGTCGGGATCGGCGCCGCGAGTCTTCGTGCCCGCGACGGCCGGCGCCATGATCTGTTTCGACACGGCGTGGGAGCCGCAGAACGGGCATTCGACGAGGCCGCGCACCGCCTGATCGTCATAGGCGTCGGACGACCCGAACCAGGCTTCGAACGGGTGGGCGTGATCGCAGACGAGGGCGTAACGGATCATGGAGCGGTGAACTCCCGGTCGTGACGCAGGGCGGGCACGGAAGAGCGGGCCTTCTCGACGGCCGAGACGTCCAGCCTTGCGTGCAGTACGCCCGGTTCGTCGTGATCCAGTCTGGCGATCACCTCGCCCCAGGGACCGACGACGGTCGAGCGGCCCCAGGTCCTGCGGCCGTCCTCGTGCGTCCCGCCCTGGGCCGGGGCCAGGACGAAGGCGCCGGTCTCGATGGCGCGGGCGCGCAGCAGGGTCTCCCAGTGGGCCTCGCCGGTCGGGACGGTGAAGGCGGCCGGAACCGAGATCATGCCGGCGCCGGCCTTGGCCAGCTGGCGGAACAGATGCGGGAAGCGAATGTCGTAGCAGACCGTCAGGCCCAGACGGCCCCAGGGCGTATCGGCCACGACCGCGCCGTCGCCGGGCCGGATCGTCGAGCTCTCGCGGTAACTTTCGCCATTCGGCAGGTCGACGTCGAACACGTGCAGCTTGTCGTAGCGGGCAACGATGCCGCCGCCGGCGTCGATCAGCAGCGAGCGGTTGGCGGCCCGGTCGTCTCCGGCCTGCTCCGACTTGACGATGGCTGAGCCCATCAGGATCCAGACGTCCAGCTCCGCCGCCAGATGGCGCAGGCCCAGGACGACGGCGTCCTGCCGTTCGCTGACGATGGCGAGACCGCGGCGGTCCTTGCGCTGTTCCAGCAGGTTCGACCCCTCGGGCGTCAGAATGAATTTCGCGCCTTGTGCCGCCGCTTGCCGGATCAGGGGCTCGACATGGGCCAGCGCCGCAGCCTGCGTCCCCGGGGTGCGGGTCTGGATCAGAGCGATGGGCAGGCCCGAAGACATCAGGCGGCCAGAAGCGCGTCGAGCTGGCCGCGCCGGTCCAGGGCGTGCATGTCGTCGGAGCCGCCGATGTGTTTTCCATCGACGAAGATCTGGGGGAAGGTGGCCTTGCCGCCCGACTTCTGGATCATCTCGGCCTTCTTCTTCGGGTCGTTGGAGGCCACGATCTCGGTGAAATCGACGCCTTTGCGCGCCAGCAGGCCCATGGCCGCCATGCAGTAGGGGCAACCGGGTTTGGTGTAGAGGACGACGTCGGCCAAGGCGGCAGCTCCGAAAAATCAGTGTGATCGACCGTGCACGGTGCAAGGCGTACGGATCGAACCGTTCCCCTATCTAGGCAGTTCCCGCGCCGTTCGCACCCTCGCGATGACGGCCAGGTCCACGGCGCGGGCGCCGGCCTCGAGAAGCGCGCGGGCGCAGGCCTCGGCCGTCGCCCCTGTGGTCAGGACGTCGTCGACCAGCAGGATGCGCCGCCCGCGTACCTGTCGCGCCGCAGCTTCGGACACGGCGAAGGCCGATTTCACATTCAGCTTGCGGCCGCGCAGGCTGCGTCCGCCCTGGGTTTCGGTGGCGCGGGCGCGGATCAGGGCCTCGGGCAGATAGTCGCGGTTCGCCGCCCGGGCGATCGGCCGCGCGATCTCGGCGGCCTGGTTGAAACGCCGGGCCAGCAGGCGCGAGCGATGCAGCGGCACAGGCACGACGGCGTCGCAGTCCTCGATGAGAGGCGCGGCGGCCCGGCCCATCCAGCGGGCGAACAAAGATGCGAACTGCTGCTGATCGCCATGCTTGAACTTCAGGATCAGGCCGCGCGAGGCCGTGTCGTAGACGCAGGCGGCGCGGGCCCGGGCGAAAACATAGGGCTGGGCCAGACAGGCGGCGCAGCGATCCGAGGCGAAATCGCCGCCGTCATATTCGAACGCCGCCCCGCAACCGTCGCAGACGGGGTCTTCCAGAAAGATCACCCGGCTCCAGGCGCCGGCGGTCAGGCCGGCGGCGGCCGTCGCTTCGCGGCTGTCATGGGCCATGGGCGGCAGGATCAGGTCGGCCAGGCCCCGGCCGAAAGACGTCAGCCTTCGACCGATCCGCGACCGGCCGTCTTCCCAACGCTCGCTCCAGCCCCCATCCTCAACAGCCATGACCGAACCGGGCCCTCCCCTGATCTTCGACGCCGCGCGGCGGGCGGCCCGGCTGGCGCGGTCGGAGCGCCGTTTCGCCGACGCCGACTTCCTGCATCACCGCGCCGCCGAGAACGCCGTTCTCAGTCTCGAGGCGACCTTGCGGGAGTTTCCGGTCGCCGTCGACCTGTCTGCGCACCCGGGACCGTTCGCCCAGGCTCTGGCCGGGAGCGATGCCGCTGGCCGGGTCGGATCGCCGCGCGCGGTCGGGGATCGGACGGATCGCGCCGGACCGGGCGCCAGGACCCCGGACATCGAGCCGGGGTCGGCTGATCTGATCGTGTCCTTGATGACCCTGCACTGGGCCAACGACCTGCCCGGCGCGCTGAGCCAGATCCGGCGGACGCTGAAGCCGGACGGGCTGTTTCTGGGGACGCTGCTGGGCGCGGGGACGCTGAAGGAGCTGCGCGGCGTGCTGACCGAGGCGGAGCTGGCCGAACGTGGCGGGGCCCAGGCGCGGGTGTCGCCCTTCGCCGACGGCTTCGACGGGGCCGGCCTGCTGCAGCGGGCCGGGTTCGCCCTGCCGGTGGCGGACGTGGATCGGTTGACGGTCCGCTATCCGGACCTGTTCGCCCTGATCCGCGACCTGCGCGCCATGGGCGAGACCAATGTGCTGGCGGGCGCGGTCCGGCCCCTGACCCGGCCGATCATCGCCCGGGCGGCGGCCCTCTATTCAGAACGATATGGCGAGGCCGATGGCCGCATCCCGGCGACGTTCGAGATCGTCAACCTGGCCGGCTGGGCGCCGCATGAGAGCCAGCAGAAACCGCTGCCGCGCGGATCGGCCAGGGTCCGGCTCGCCGACGCGCTGGGCGTCGTCGAGCACGGACGGCACGATCCTTAGCGAGGCGTGGCCTCGACCAGAACTTCGGTGCGGCGGCGCAGGGGTTCGGCCACGCCTGAGGACGTCGTGGCACCCTGATCGCCTGCAGCCGTGAGCTCAAAAGCGGGCGTCGGCCATCCGGCGGCGGTCAGGGCCTCGGCCACCGCGAGGGCGCGTTGCTCGGACAGGGCCTGATTGGCGTCGGCGCTGCCCGTAGACGACGCCAGGCCCAGCACCCGGACGGTCTTGATCTCGCAGCCCTGAAGTTGGGTCGCGGTCAGGCCGATCGCCGTCCGCGCGGCCGGCGTCAGGCTCGCCTGGTCCTCGGCGAAATAGATGTCGAACCGTTTGGCGGCGCAGGCCGAGGGCTCGGTCACCAGCTCGTCACGGCTGGGCGTCCGCAGGGTTGAACACCCCGCCAGCGCCATCGCCGCCAAACTGGCCGCCAGAATCGTCGATTTCATCGTCATGTCGCCGCCTCCCTGAATTCTGTCACGGAAAGGGCGGCCCGCCGTCGACGAGCCGCCCCGAAAAACCTTGCGGTTCAGTATCCTAGTAGCGACGCTGACCGTTTTCCCAGTAGCACTCGTCCTGGCGGTTGTCGTAGCAGTAGTAGTAATTTCCGCGGTTATCGCGGTAGCGCTGCTGGGCGTTGCGGTCGGCTTGCGAGCCGCGGACAGCGCCGACAGCGCCGCCGGCGAGGCCGCCGATAAGAGCGCCGGTCGCGGCGTTACCCGAACCGACGTTGTTGCCGATGATGGCGCCGGCCACTGCGCCGATGCCGGCGCCGATGGCACCCTGACGGACGGTCTGGTTGCTGCTGCTGTTGCCGTACGGGTCGCTGGCGCAGGCCGTGGCCAGCAGACCTGCGGCGCCGATCGCGAGAATTGCCTTGTTCATTGGATGGTCCTTCATTCCTGATGTTTCGCCCCGGGAGCGAGAACGCTGGATTATGGCAGAGGTTCCGCGCCTATGCTCCCGGTTAACGATGACATATGACTGCAGTGCGGGCGCGCGAGGGGCGTGGTCCGCGTCACGGCAGTCCGAGGGGGTTATTTATGATGCGTTTTCCTGAACCGGTCCGTATGGCGGACGACGACCAGGCCAGCCCTGTGTGGGCCCGCTCGAAACGGCGAGGCGGTGGCGGAGGCGGGTTCGTGGGCCTGATCGTCACCCTGCTGGCGCTGTTCGGCGTTCTGACCGCAGTGCTGGGCGTCAAGGAGCAGTCGCTGGCCGAGGGCGGGGCGATGATGGACGGCTGGATCACCGCCGGCGTCGACCAGGGCAGGAAACTGATCGGTCAGGCCCCCGAGGCCGCCGAGGTCGCCGCCGACAAGGCGGGCGCGGCCGCAGAGAAGACCGGCGACGCTCTGGAAGCCGGCGCGGCGACCACGGCCGAGAAACTCCAGACGCAATAGTGAAGCTTCGCCGGAACGCCCGGCGAAACGACGCGTTCGGGGCGAATGACCGATACGACACTGCCTGACGTCGAAATCTCGACGCCCGACGACGCGGCCCAGGACTTCGGTTCCGGGCCGCGCAGTCTGACCGCTCATGTGGCGATCACCCGGGTGGTGGTGCTGGTCAATCCGCTGTCCGGTTCGGTGGGCCCGCGCGCGGCAGCCGAGGTCGAGGCGATCCTGGCCGACTATCCGTGCGAGGCGGAGGTCGTCGAACTGGTCGGCGAGACTATGGACGCCCAGATCAACACGGCCATTGCGTCCTCGCCGGACGTGCTGTTCGTCCTGGCCGGCGACGGCACGGCGCGGGCGGTCGCGTCCAGGGCCGGGCCGAACGGCCCGCTGGTCGCCCCGCTGCCGGGCGGGACGATGAACATGCTGCCCAAGGCGCTTTACGGCACAGCCGACTGGAAGGTCGCCCTGCGCCGCGCGCTCGAGCACGGCGCGCCGCAGTGCGTATCGGGCGGCTCGGTCGAGGGCCAGGCCTTCTATTGCGCCGGCATCTTCGGCTCGCCCGCCCTGTGGGCTCCGGCCCGGGAGGCGATGCGCACCGGCAAGCTGAGCCTGGCCTGGACCTATGGCCGACGCGCCCTGCGCCGCGCCTTCTCGGGCAAGATCCGGGTTGAGCTGGATGGCGGCAGGTCGCGGCGCAGCGAGGCCCTGGTTCTGATCAGCCCGATGATCTCCCAGGCCATGGACGCGCCCGTGGGACTGGAGGCGGCAGCCATGAACCCGGCCGATGCGGCCCAGGCCTTCCGGCTGGCGGCCGCCGCCCTGTTCAGCGACTGGCGTCAGGATCCCTCGGTCATGACCCAGCCCGCCAGACGCATCCGCATCCGGGCCAGGTCGCGGATTCCGGCGGTGCTCGATGGCGAGCCGACCCTCCTGCCGCACGATACGACGGTGACCTTCATCCCCAAGGCCTTTCAGGCCCTGGTCCCCGAGCCGCTTCCGCCCGAGTCCTCCGGGTCCGGGACGGCCGCGGACGGCGTTTGAGCATGGGGCGGGTTCTCCAGTTTTCGGACGTCCATTTCGGAGTCGAGCACAAGCATGCCTGCGCCGCCGCGCTCGACTATGCCCATGCCGCGCCCAGCGATCTGATCCTGATTACCGGGGACATCACCCAGAAGGGCTATCCGGACGAGTTCGCGGCCGCCGGCGCCTGGATCAAGGCCATGCCGAGGCCGCGTTTCGTCATCGTCGGCAATCACGACGTGCCCTACTGGGACGTGGCGGCGCGGCTGTTCTGGCCGTGGAAGGCGTTCGAGACGGCGACCGGACATCCGGCCCATGACGGAGAGTTCGTTTCCGACGCCGTCATGGTGCGGGGCGTCACCACCGCGCGCGGCTGGCAGGCGCGGGCCAACTGGTCCAAGGGCGTCATCGACCTGGACCAGACCCGACGCGCGGCCGAGGCCCTGCGCGCGGCGCCGGTCGGGGCGCTGAGGATCCTGGCCTGTCACCATCCGCTGATCGAGATGATCGGCGCGCCGATGACCGGCGAGGTCAAGCGCGGCGAGGCGGCGGCGACGATCTTCGCCGAGGCGGGGGTCGACCTGATCACCACGGGCCATGTGCATGTGCCGTTCGCCCTGCCTATCGACCTGTCGGACCGTTGTTCCTACGCCATCGGCTGCGGGACCCTGTCGCACCGCGAGCGCGGCACCCCGCCCGGCTTCAACGAGATCCTCTGGGACAGGCGCCAGATCACGGTGAACGCCATCGCCTGGACCGGCGACCGGTTCGAATGCAGCAAGTCCTGGAAGCTGCCGCGCCGTCAGGACACGCGTCATGCGGAGACCGCGCCTGATCCGGCCGTGCCGGGGATGAAGGAGGCGGCGGCGGTTTGAAAGGGCGCGGATCGGGATGTCGCCCTATCCGGCCGCGAGCGCCGCCCAAACAAAAAGCCGCGACCCGAAGGCCGCGGCTCTTGTCTACGGTGCTGGCCTCAGCCGGCTATATGCGCGTCCCGCGTCCCCGAAGTCCGCCCGCGACCAGCGAGATGACGAACAGGATGATGGCGATCACGGC
This sequence comes from Brevundimonas sp. TWP3-1-2b1, assembly GCF_049896165.1. NCBI lineage: Bacteria > Pseudomonadati > Pseudomonadota > Alphaproteobacteria > Caulobacterales > Caulobacteraceae > Brevundimonas > Brevundimonas sp. TWP3-1-2b1. Next base: position 189,069 of record NZ_JAFCTT010000003.1, read on the forward strand.
GACGAACTTGGCGATTTCGAACGAGAAGTTGGCGATCCCGCCGAAGCCGAGAACGGCGGCGACGAGGGCGACGACGAGGAAAATAATGGCCCAGCGAATCATGGATGGCCCTCCTTGAAAGGGGTTGATGACAGGCGCCGCCCAACCTCGACGCCGCCTGTCTGATCAACGTGCAGAAGGCGTAGCCGTTCCGCCTATCGCCGGTACCGCGTGTGCGATTTCTCGGTGAAGGCCGCCGCGACCATGGTCGCCAGCGCCGGGTTGCGAAGGAAGATCCAGCCCCCGGCAAGCGCGGCGACCGTGCCGAGGATCGGACGCGTGCGGAACAGGGCATAGGCCCGGCCGCCGAGACCCTCGGGCTCTTCTTCCTCGACCTCGTCATCCATCACGCCGGCGGCGTTGAGGAAGACGACGGCCACGATGATCGCGATCAGGGCGAAGACCCCGGCCGTGATGGCGGCGGCGCCCAGGGCGGGCAGGACCAGGGCGAGCGCATAATACAGGGTCGCGCCCAGGGCGACGATCGCCACGAAGGCGCTGGCGGCGACCACGAAGGCCGCCGTCAGTTTCTTGATCAGCCCCTTGCCGATCATCAGCGGCGACGACCCGCCAGCAGCAGGCCGAGCACGACGCCGACACCCAGGGCGATGGCGGTCGACTGGACCGGACGCTCCTGGACGCGCTCGGTGATGTAGCGCTGGGCTTCATCGAAACGCTCCGAGGCGTCGTCGTAATATTCGCGGCCGCGCACGCGGGCCTGGTCGTAATAGCCGCGCGCCTGGTCGCGCAGTTCGTCGGCGCGCTCACGGATGCGGGCGTCGGCCTCGGCGGCCTTTTCGCGCAGGCGCGCCTCGGTCTCGGCCGCCCTGGCCTTCAGCCGCGCGGTCTCCTCGCGGGCGCCGACCTTGAGATCCTCCTTGAGGGTGTTCAGGTCGTTCTTGATGTCTTCTCTAGCCTTCGTGGTCGCCATGGTGCCGCGCTCCGTTTTGACAGCTTGGCCCTAGATACAGGCCCAGGCCGGTGAACGCCAGATTGCGGCGGCGGTTCCTTTGCGGTGCAGCAAGAAGGGTGGCGGGTGGTGGGTGATTGCTGACGGGTGGAGGCAGGGTTTCAGCCGCCGGTCACGAGCCGCCAGCCACTTCTCAAAACCCGCGAGCGCTCTACAACCGCAACCATGACCTCTTTCCTGTTCCCCCCCGCCCCGACCGTTTCCCTGCCCGTCGTCGGCGATGCGCGCCGTTTTCCGGTGCGGCGCATCCTGTGCGTGGGCCAGAACTACGCGGCCCATGCGCGCGAGATGGGCAACGATCCGACGCGCCAGGCACCCTTCTTCTTCTCCAAACCCGCCGACGCCATCGTTACGGACGGCGGCGACCCGGCCTATCCGTCGGCGACGGCGAACCTGCACTACGAGGTCGAGCTGGTCGCTGCGATCGGCGAGGGTGGGGCCATCGTCGGATGGGCCGTCGGCGTCGATCTGACGCGGCGGGACCTGCAGGCCCAGGCGAAGGAGAAGGGCCGTCCGTGGGATGCGGCCAAGGGATTCGACCAGTCGGCGCCCTGCGGCCCCCTGACGCTCGGCGCCCTGCCGGAGCCGGAGGGAGCCATCGTCCTCACCGTCAACGGCGAGACGAAACAGTCGTCGACCCTGGCCGAGATGATCTGGAACCCCGCCGAGATCGTCGGGAAGGCGGGCGAACTGTGGGCGCTCCGGCCCGGCGACCTGATCTTCACGGGCACGCCCGAGGGCGTCGGGCCCCTGGTCGCGGGCGATGTGGTCGAGGCGACCGTCGCCGGTCTCGAAACCTTGGGGTTCACGGTTCGATGATCCTGCACGGCTATTTCCGTTCCAGCGCCGCCTACCGGACGCGCATCGCCCTGAACCTGAAGGGCGTCGCCTACGAACAGCAGGACATCGACCTGCGCACCGGGGCGCAGCGGTCGGAGGCCTTCCTCAAGCTGAACCCGCAGGGGCTGGTGCCCGCGCTGGAAGTGGACGGTGTGGTCCTGACCCAGAGCGCGGCCATCCTGGAATGGCTGGACGAGACCTATGCCGAGCCGCCGCTGATGCCCGGGAGCGCCATCGGCCGGGCCCAGGTGCGGGGGCTGATCGGGCTGATCGCCTCGGACATCCATCCGCTGAATAATCTGCGCGTCCTGACCGAGCTGCGGACGACCTTCGGGGCCGATCAAACGCAGATCGACGCCTGGGCCGGACGCTGGATGGTCCCGGGGTTCGAGGCCCTGACCGCCCTGACGGCGAAGCAGGGCAGGGGCTGGCTGCACGGCGACGCCCCGACCCTGGCGGACTGCTATCTGATCCCGCAGCTCTATTCGGCACGGCGGTTCAATGTGGACCTGGCGCCCTTCGCCGCCCTGACGGCGATCGAGGCGCGGGCCTTGGCCCACCCCGCCTTCGCCGCCGCCCATCCGGACCGGCAGCCCGGCGCCGACTGACCGATTCACGTTCCGCCGGTAAGGAACAGGTAGGGTCTCCCTCAGCATCGCTTAAGCATTGCCGGTGCAGAATGGTCGGGTGAAATCAGGCGTTTCCCCTTCCCCGGCCGCGAAGCTGGCCCTCGCGGTCGTGACCGAGCCTGAGCGCGCGCTCCCGATTCCCGTCGGCGCACGCGAAGAGGCGATGCGCACCCTGTTGCAGACGGCCGCAGACGCCGGCGTCGCCCTGATCGCCACCCGCCCGCAGGGCGACGGCGAGCGGCTGCTGGGACAGGCCTGGCCCTTCCCCTCGCCCTTCTCCGTTTCCGTGCGCACCGTGGCCCTGTCCGAAGGCCTGGACCGGGTCGAGGCCCGCGCCCGGCGTTCGCTGGAGCGGATGGGCCTGCCGCGCGGCGACGTTCTGCTGGCGTCCGGGGCGGGCGATCTGGCCGGGGCCGAGGGTCGCGCCCTGTGGGACCGGATGCAGGCGCTGAAGGACCGCGGCCTGTACAAACGCATCGGCTTCATGGCGACGATGGAGGACGGGCCGGCGCTTCTGGCACGCCGCTTCCAGCCCGACGTCGTGCAGATGCCCTGCAATATTCTCGACCAGCGGCCGGTGACCGAGGGCGTGCTGAGCGACCTCGCCGGGATGGGCGTCGACGTCCATGTCTCGTCGGTGTTCGCACGCGGCCTGTTGTTCACCAATCAGGAAAACCTGCCGCCGCATCTGGCCGGTCACGGGGTCGCCCTGTCGCGCACCCGGCGTCGGCTGGCCGAGGCGCGGATCGATCCGATGCAGGCGGCCCTGGCCTTCTGCCTCGGCCTGCCGCCGGCTGCGGCGGTGGTCGCCAGCGTCGCCTCCGCCGCCGAACTGCGCGCCGTCCTTGCCGCCGCCCACGCGCCGCGTCCCGACCTGGACTGGGACGCCCTGGCCTTCCAGGAACCCGCCGTCCTCAGCGCCGGATACCGCCGGCAGTTCGCGGCCTGATCCTCCAATCCTCCCCCGCTGGGGGAGGTGGCGCGGCGCGCCTTCGCGACGTGACGGAGGGGGCTCGCACCCGTTTCCGTGTTCGCGGATGGCCCCCTCCACCCCAGCGCAAGGGCGCTGCGGTCCCCCTCCCCCGATGGGGGAGGAATAGCTTGAGCCGACGCCGACGATCCGTCACCCTGACGGACCGTCATGAACGCCCCCCTCTTCCATCCGCCGAAGACCGACGCGACCGCCCCTGACCCCGGCGTCGTCACGCCCTTTATGGCCCAGTATCTGGCCGCCAAGGCGTCGCAGCCGGATGCCGTGCTGTTCTTCCGCATGGGCGATTTCTACGAGCTGTTCTTCAAGGACGCCGAGGTGGTCGCCGCCGCCATCGGCCTGACCCTGACCAAGCGGGGCAAGCATCTGGGCGAGGACATCGCCATGTGCGGCATGCCCCACCATGCGGCCGAGGGCTATATCGCCCGGCTGATCCGCCAGGGCTTCCGCGTCGCCATCTGCGAACAGATGGAGGACCCCGCCGAGGCGAGGAAGCGCGGCTCCAAGTCCATCGTCCGGCGCGACATCGTGCGGGTGGTGACGCCCGGGACCCTGACCGAGGATTCGCTGCTCGATGCGCGCGGCGCCAACCGGCTGGCGGCCGTGGCGATCCGCAAGGGCCGCGCGGCCGTGGCGGTGGTCGAGCTGTCGGCGGGCGCCGTGGACTGCGTCGCCTGCGACATCGGCGATCTGGGCGCGACGCTTGCGGCGTTCAGGCCCAGCGAGGTGCTGGTCACCGACAAACTCTATTCCGATCCCGATCTGAAAGGCGCGCTCGACGGCTCCGGCGGCGTGGTCCAGGCGCTCGCGTCCGCCGTGGCCGAACCGGCGGCGGCTGGCGGTCGGGTGGCGCGCCTGTATGGCGTGGCCTCGCTGGACGGGTTCGGGGCGTTCGAGGAGGCGGAGGTCTCCGCCCTCGGGCTGATCGCCGCCTATCTGGAGACCACCCAGGCGGGCAAGGTCCCGGCCCTGGCGCCGCCGCGCCGGTCGGGCGATGCGGGCTTCCTCGCCATCGATCCGGCGACGCGGCTGAGCCTCGAGATCGACCGGACCCAGAGGGGCGAACGCGAGGGATCGCTGCTGGCCTGTATCGACCGGACGGTGACCTCGGGCGGGGCGCGGGCCCTGGCCGAGCGGATCGCCCGGCCGCTGCGCAATCCGGTCGAGATCAATCATGGACTCGACGCAGTCGAATGGCTGCTGGAGCGGCGCGCGCTGCGGCGGGACTTGCGCGACGGGCTGAAGGCGTCGGCCGATGTGGCGCGCGCCGTGTCGCGGCTGGCGCTCGGCCGCGGCGGACCGCGGGACCTGGCCGCCATCCGGGCGGGCCTGACCATCGCCGAGGCTCTCGCCGGCCTGTTCACGGTCTCGCCTGACCCCCTCACAGGTCCGCCGGCGCGGATCGTCGCCTGTCTCGACCGGCTGACCCTGTCGCCCGATCTGGCGCGGCTGATGCTGGATCTCGCCGAGGGGCTGGCCGAGGAGCCGCCGCATCTGGCGCGCGACGGCGGCTTCGTGAAGCCGGGCTTCCGGCCGGAGCTGGATGGGGCCCGCACCCTGCGCGACGACAGCCGCCGGGTCGTCGCCGATCTGGAAGCCCGCGCCGTGGCCAACAGCGGCGTGCCGTTCAAGATCAAGCACAATGCGGTGCTCGGCTATTTCCTCGAGACCACGGCCAAACACGCCGAACCCCTGTTCCGGGCTGGACCGGAAAGCCCCTTCATCCACCGCCAGACCCTGGCGGCCCAGGTGCGGTTCACGACGGTCGAACTGTCGGAGCTGGATGCGAAGATCAGCCAGGCCGGGCACCGGGCGCTGGCCATGGAGGGCGAGACCTTCGAGGTCTGGCGTCAGACGGTCCAGGCGCTGGCCATGCCGTTGCAGGCGGTGGCCGACGCCCTGGCCGAACTCGACGCCACCGCCGCCCTCGCCGAATGGGCCGAGGAGGTCGGGGCGGTCCGACCCGTGGTGGACGATTCGAAGGTCTTCGCGGTCGAGGCCGGTCGGCATCCGGTGGTCGAGGCCGCGGTGAAGCGGGCCGGCGATCCGTTCACGCCCAACGACTGCAGGCTGGACGGCGATGGCGTCGGGTGCGCGCGCCTCAGCATCGTCACCGGGCCGAACATGGCCGGCAAGTCGACCTTCCTGCGCCAGAACGCCCTGTTGGTGGTGCTGGCGCAAGGGTCCTGTTTCGTGCCGGCGAAATCGATGCGGCTCGGCGTCGTCGACCGGCTGTTCAGCCGCGTCGGGGCCGGGGACGATCTGGCCCGGGGCCTTTCCACCTTCATGATGGAGATGGTCGAGACGGCCGCCATCCTGACCCAGGCCACGCCACAGAGTTTCATCGTTCTGGACGAGATCGGGCGGGGCACGGCCACCTATGACGGCCTCGCCATCGCCTGGGCCTGCGCCGAGGCCCTGCACGACGTGAACCGGTCGCGAACCCTGTTCGCCACCCACTATCACGAACTGGCGCGGCTGGAGGAGCGGCTGGATCACGTCTGCAACCTGTCCATGCGGGCACGGGAGTGGAACGGCGAACTGGTCTTCCTGCACGAGGCCGTGCCGGGGGCGGCGGACCGCTCCTATGGCGTTCAGGTGGCGAAACTGGCGGGTGTGCCGCCGGCCGTGGTCGCCCGCGCCCGGGCTGTTCTGGACCGTCTGGAGACGGAGAAGGCGGCGCACGGGCGGCTGGACGACCTGCCCCTGTTCGCCGTGATGGAGCCTCCGACGCCGGCGCTGAAGTCGGCCGTCGATGACGCGGTGGCAGCCCTGGACCCCGATGCGCTGAGTCCGCGCGAGGCGCTGGAGGCGCTCTACCGGCTGAAGGGGCTGGCCCGGTGACGCCGCACCATTCCTCCCCCATCGGGGGAGGGGGACCACGAAGTGGTGGAGGGGGCCAACCCCAGACTCCGAATGCGCGGCGGGCCCCCTCCGTCACGGCGCAAAGCCGCGCCGCGCCACCTCCCCCGAGGGGGGAGGATTAGATGTCGACCCTCGACGCCCGCCTCGACGCCGTCGTTTCCGGTCCGGGCGTGCGGCCCGCCGTCGCCGCCATCCTGAAAGCCCACTACGACGCGGCGCGCGAGAAGATCGCGGCGAAACTCGCAGCCGGTCTGCCGGGCGTGGACGTGGCGCGCCTCTATTCCGCGGCGGCCGACGAGCTGTTGCGCGCGCTGTGGCGGTTCACGACCGAGACCCTCTATCCGTCCCACAACCCGACCGAGGCGGAGAAGCTCAGCCTGATCGCGGTCGGGGGTTACGGGCGGGGCGTGCTGGCGCCGTTTTCGGATCTGGACCTCGTCTTCCTGCGGCCGTGGAAGACCACAGCGCGGACCGAGACGGTGGCCGAGTTCATGCTCTACGTCCTGTGGGACCTCGGGCTGAAGGTCGGGTCGTCGGCCCGGTCGGTGGACGAGGCCCTGTCGCTGGCCCGCTCCGACATGACCATCCGCACGGCGCTTCTGGAGGCCCGGCCTCTGGCGGGCGACGAACAGGTGACCGAGAATTTCCTCTGGCGCTTCCGGGGCATGGTCACCAACGCCGATCCGCGCCCCTTCATCGCCGCCAAGATGGAGGAGCGCGATGGCCGCCACGCCAGGGCCGGCGCCGTCCGCTATCGCGTCGAGCCGAACATCAAGGACGGCAAGGGGGGGCTGCGCGACCTCAACACCCTGTTCTGGATCGCGCGGTCGCTGGCGCCGGAAAGCCCGCTGGGCGCCCGGGTGCTCGATGAACTTCTGACGCCGCGCGAGCGCCGGGCCTTTGAAGAGGCCTTCGACTTCCTGTGGCGGGTGCGGGCGCATCTGCATCTGGCAGCGGGTCGCGCCGAGGAAAAGCTGACCTTCGACCTCCAGCCCGAGGTGGCGCGGCGGATGGGGTGGCGCGGCCGCGGCGACGAGCCGGCGGTCGAGCGGTTCATGCGCCGATATTTCCTCGTCGCCCGCGACGTCGGCGGCCTGACCCGGGCCATGAGCGCGACGCTGGAGGCCCGCCATCAGAAGAAAACGATGAGCCTGTCGCGGCTGATCCCGGGACGCCGGCGCGACCTGGGCGTGCCCGGTTTCATCGAGGATGGCGGGCGGCTGTCGGTCACGGGCCCGGAGGTTTTCGCCGAGGACCCGGTCAAGCTGCTGTCGCTGTTCGTCACCGCCGACCAGCACGACCTGGACGTCCATCCCCATGCCTTTTCGGCCGTCACCCGCTCGCTGTCGCTGGTGACGCCCCGGCTGCGGCGCGACCCGCGCGCCACGGCCGCCCTGCTGCATCTGCTGGCCCACGGCCAGCGGCCCTACCGGGTCCTGACCATCATGAACGAGGCCGGGCTTCTGGGCCGGTTCCTGCCGGAATGGGGCCGGATCGTCGGCCAGACCCAGTTCAACATGTACCACGCCTACACGGTCGACGAGCACACGCTGCAGGCCATCGGCATCATCAACGACATCCAGCGCGGCAAGCTGAAGGAGGATCACCCGCTGGCCACCGAGGTGATCCATCTGATCGCCGACCCCGAGGCCCTGATGCTGGCCATGCTGCTGCACGACGTCGGCAAGGGCGGGGAGCGGGGGCAGCTGGAGGACGGCGCCATCGCCGCGCGCCGGGCCTGCGAACGGCTGGGGGTCGATCCCCGGCGGATCGAGATTGTGGTCTGGCTGGTGCGGCATCACCTGGCCCTGTCCGACTACGCGCAGAAGCGGGACATTTCCGATCCCGCGACCGTGCAGGCCTTTGCCGAGATCGTCGGCGATCCCGAGCGGTTGCGGATGCTGCTGGTCCTGACGGTGGCCGATATCCGCGCCGTCGGGCCGGGGGTCTGGAACAGCTGGAAGGGCCAGTTGATGCGCAGCCTCTACGGCCGGGTCGAGGCCCTATTCCGGGGCGAGACTGCCGTTGGGGTCGACCCCCTGGCCGACCACGCTGACCTCGTCGCCCGCGCCTGCGCCACCGGGGCGGCGGCCGAGGCGCGCCGGGGACCGGGCACGATGGAGGCCACGACCGAAATCGCCCTGGCCGCCCGCGACCGACCGGGCCTGTTCGCCGATTTGACGGCAGTGCTCGCGGCGGCGGGGGCCGACGTCGCCGGGGCCCGGGTGGCGACCGCCGCCGACGGCACGGCCCTGGACGTGTTCCAGGTCCAGGACGGAGCCGACCGTCCCTATGGTCACGACGAGCCGCGCCGCCTCAAATCCCTGATCGCGGCGCTGGAGGCGGCGGCGCGCGGCGAGACGCCGATCGCCCCCCCCGCCATGCCCGCGCCTTCGCCCCGGCGTGCCGTGTTCGACGTTCGTCCCGTGGTCATGATCGACGCCGCCGCCAGTGAGGGAGCGACGGTGATCGAGGTCTCCGGCGCCGACCGGCCGGGCCTGCTGGCCGAGCTGTCCCGCACCCTGTCGGATCACGCCCTGTCGATCCGTTCGGCGCATGTCGCGGGGTTCGGAGAGCGGGCGGTGGACAGCTTCTATGTGACCGATGCCGAGGGCCGGAAGATCACGTCGGACGCCGTGCTGGACGAGGTCCATGCGGCGCTTGAAGCCGTGCTGGACCGGGCGCCCGAGCAGCCGCAGGGCCGTCGCATCACCGCCGCCCGCGCCAGCGCCCGCGACGTGTCCGACCTGAGGCCCCGCAAGGCCGTTTCGCCCGGGCCGGAACCGCGCTAAGGGCCTTCAAATCCCGCTCATCCCGGCGAAAGCCGGGACCCAGTTCTTTGGACGATCGGCGCCGCCTTGTTCGCATTGACGTTGATCCCGCGCACCAATGCCCAGCGAAAGCACTGGATCCCGGCTTTCGCCGGGATGAGCGGAAGTGGATACCCATGAGCCTGGCCCGCAACACGCTCGTTCAGGCGACCCTGACGCTGGGCAGCCGTATCCTGGGCTTCGCCCGCGACCTGGTCCTGTCGGCCCGCTTCGGCCAGGGGCCGATGATGGACGCCTTCACCACGGCCCTGATGCTGCCCAACATGTTCCGCCGCCTGTTTGCGGAAGGGGCCTTCGCCCAGGCCTTCGTGCCCATCTATGGCGGCGTGCGCGCCCGTGACGGCGAGGAAGCGGCGGCCGTGACGGCGTCCGAGGCCCTCAGCTTCATGTTCGCGGTCGTGGCCGGGTTCTGTATCGTCCTGCAGGTCGCCATGCCCTGGATCATGCCGGTGCTGCTTTCGGCCTATCGGGACGACAGCGGCGTGATGTTCGCGGCGACCACGGCCGCCCAGCTGACCATGCCCTATCTGGCCTGCATGACCATCGCCTCGCTGCTGTCCGGCGTGCTGAATACCTCGGGCCGGTTCGCCCTGTCGGCGGGCGTGCCGGTGTTCCTGAACCTGTGCACCCTCGTGCCCCTGCTGGCCCCCAGCTTCCTTCCGATGAGCCCGCCGACAACCCTGCTGGCCGTCTCGGCCGCCGTCACCGTGTCCGGCGTGATCCAGGCGGGGCTGTTGTGGTGGGGCGTGCGCCGGCTGGGCATCCGGCTGAACCTGTCCTGGCCACGGCTGACGGCGGGCGTGTCGCGTACGCTGAGGCTGGCCATTCCCGGCGTGCTGGCGGGCGGCGCCCTGCAGCTGAACTCGGTGGTCAGCCAGCTGCTGACCGGGTCGAACGAGGGGGCCCGCTCGGTGCTCTACAACGCCGACCGGCTGTACCAGCTGCCGCTCGGCCTCGTCGGCGTGGCCATCGGCCTGGCCCTGGTGCCGCGCCTGACCCGGGCCTTCGTCTCGGGCGACCACGAGGGCGGGCGGCGCACCCTGGACGACGGCATCACCCTGTCGATGGCCTTCACCCTGCCCGCCGCCGTGGCCCTGTTCGTCATTCCCTTCTTCATCATCGACGCCACGGTGACGCGCGGGGCCTTCACCAGCCTGGACGCGGCCCGGACCGCCGATGTGCTGCGCCAGTTCGCCTGGGGCGTGCCCGCCTTCGTCCTGGCCAAGGTCCTGACCCCGCCCTTCTTCGCGCGGGAGGACACGCGCCGCCCGATGATCTTCGCGGTGATTTCGGTCGTGGTGACTGTGGCCCTGGGTTCAGGTCTGTTCTTCTGGTTCAGCCGGATCGGCGTCGACGGGGTGCTGGGCCTGGCCATCGCCACGTCCGTCTCGGCCTGGATCAACGTCGCGCTTCTGGGCGGGACCCTGATCCGCGAAGGGGTCTGGGCCCCCTCCGTCCGGTTCGTCGGCAGGTTCTCGCGCGTGCTGGCCGCATCGGCCGTCATGGCCGTCGTCCTGATCCCCGCCAGCCTCTTCTACCGCGAGCTCAGCCAGAGTCTGTTCGCCAAGGAGATCGCCGTGATCGCGGTCGTCGGCGTGGGCGCTCTTGTGTATGGCGTCTGCATCGTGCTTTTCCGCGCCGTCAGCCTCTCCGAACTCAAGGCGACGCTGCGACGTGAACCGGGGGCGTCCACCCCCACCGGACTCGAGTAATGACTGACGCTTCTGCGACCGTTCCCGCCTACACCGGCCCCCGCCGCATCCTCAGCGGCATTCAGGCCTCCGGAGCCCTGCACCTGGGCAACTATCTGGGGGCTTTGAAGCGGTTCACGGCGCTGCAGGACAGTGGCGCGCCCTGCTTCCTGTTCGTGGCCGACCTGCACGCCATCACCGTGTGGCAGGACCCGGCCCTGCTGGCCGCCCAGACGCGCGAGATCGCGGCCGCCTATATCGCCTCGGGCCTGGACCCCGCGAAATCGACCATCTTCCCGCAGTCGGCCGTGCGCGCCCATGCCGAACTGGCCTGGATCCTGAACTGCGTCGCCCGCCTCGGCTGGCTCGACCGGATGACCCAGTTCAAGGAGAAGTCGGGCAAGCACAAGGAACGGGCCTCGGTCGGCCTCTACACCTACCCGGTGCTCCAGGCCGCCGACATCCTGCTCTACAAGGCGACCGAGGTGCCGGTGGGCGAGGACCAGAAACAGCATCTGGAACTGACCCGCGACATCGCCGGCAAGTTCAACACCGACTTCAACGCCCCGGGCTTCTTCCCCCTGCCCGAACCCCTGATCCAGGGGCCGGCGACGCGGGTCATGAGCCTGCGCGACGGGGCGGCCAAGATGTCGAAGTCCGATCCGTCGGACCAGAGCCGCATCAACCTGACCGACGACGCCGACACGATCGCGTCCAAGATCCGCAAGTCCAAGACCGACATGGGCGTCATGCCCGAGCCCGGCGAAAGCCTGGACGAACGGCCGGAGATCAAGAACCTGATCGCCATCTACGCGGCCCTGTCCGACCGCACGCGCGAAGAGATCACGGCCGAGTTCGCAGGCCAGGGCTTCGGCGCCTTCAAGCCGGCGCTGGCCGACCTGGCCGTGTCGTCGCTGGCGCCCGTCACGGCCGAGATGCGACGCCTGATGGATGACCCGGCCGAGATCGACCGCGTCCTCAGGGACGGCGCCGAACGCGCTGCCGAGATCGCCGACCCGGTCATCGCCGAGGTCAAGCAAATCGTTGGCTTCTGGCAGGCCTGATCGCATCCTCGCCTGCCCTGGGATGACGAGGGTGAGCGGTTTTCGGACCTGGCCTCGTCACCGGGGCTGACGCGAAATCTCCTGCGCGCTAAGGCGTGGCCATGACCCATCCGCTGGACCGCGCCGTGTGGAACGCCCTGACCAGCCGGTTGTCGGGCTTCGTCACCGCCGACTCCGGTGCGCGCGCCGTGAGGATCGATCCGGAGGTCGGGATCTTCGTCTCCGGCGCCGATGCGGAACCCGAAACGCTGAAGGCGATGGCCGCACTGGCCCGGGCTCACCCCGGCGCGGGACTGGTCGAGAAGACCGGCGGGCCGCTGGCCGAAGTCGACCTGCCCGGCGTCGAGGTGATCAGCCGCATCCCGCTGCTCCAGATGGTCTGCGAGGTCCTGACGCCGGGTGGACCGGACTTCGCGTTCGAGACCCTGACCGAGACGGATGCGCCCGAGATGCTGGCGCTCGCGACCCTGACCCGGCCCGGCCCCTTCCGATCAAGGACGCGGCGGCTGGGGCCGTTCATCGGGGTCAGGCAGGACGGGCGACTTGTGGCCATGGCGGGGCGGCGGCTGCGGGTCGACGGCTTCACCGAGCTCAGCGGCGTCTGCACCCATCCCGATCATCGCGGACGCGGCTATGCGGGGGGGCTGTCGCGGGCGGTGGTCGGCGAGATCCTGGCGACCGGCGAGGCCGCCTTCCTGCACGCCTTTGCCGGGCATGACGCGACCATTGCCTTCTACCGGTCGCTGGGATTCGAGGCCCGGGCGCCGATGACCTATACGATCCTCAAGTAGCGGAGAGCCGGATGAGCGAGCACGTCGCGACCATCGCCTGGAGCCGGGGCGACCAGCCCTTCACGGACAAGCGCTATTCCCGCGCTCACGACTGGACCTTCGACGGCGGGGCGGTGGTGCGCGGGTCCTCGGCGCCGTCGAGCGTCCGGGTTCCGTTCTCCGACCCGTCGGCGGTCGACCCGGAGGAGGCTTTGGTGGCCTCCCTGTCCAGCTGTCACATGCTGTGGTTCCTCGACTTCGCGGCTCGCGCCGGGCTGGTCGTGGACCGGTATGTCGATCAGGCCTCGGGCGTACTGGGCCATGATGGCGCCGGGCGAAGATATATGAGCGAGGTGACCCTGCGGCCCGTCACGGCCTTCGCCGGTCGCCAGCCGGATCAGGCCGAACTGGACCAGCTGCACCACGAGGCGCACGAGAGTTGCGACATGGCCAACTCGGTCAGGGCGAAGGTCCGGGTCGAAGCCTCGCTTGGCTGACCCGGCGCTCCGCCAAGGGGGTGCATCAGGCTGCGGCGTGAACCGGACGCGGCGCGACGGCGACGTCCTCCAGCAGGGCCCTGAACCGGTGGATGGCCTCACCGGTCAGTTCGGAGTCGTATTTCATCGGCAGGGCCGTCATCGGCTCGTCGAAACTGTGGGTGCCGGGCGCGATCCAGGTCTCGACCTCGGCGCCGCAGTTGCGGACCATGGCATGCACGCGCTCGGCGTTGCGGACCGTGGTCAGGTGGTCCCGTTGCGAGATGACCGCCAGGGTCTTCGGACAATGCCGCCAGGGCCGCATCCGGTTCAGGGCCGCCACACCGACATAGGGATAGGCCAGATACGTCGCCTTGACGCCCGACAGGTCGGCGGTCTCCGCGTCCCTGACGCCGAGCGCCTTCGCCGGACCCGGATCACAGCTCATGGCCTCCATGATGCCCCAGCCGCCGTGGCTCCAGCCGGCCAGGGCGATGCGGGTCTCGTCGACGTCGGGCCGGGCCGAGACGCCCTGGATCGAGGCCACGACGTCGCCGCCCCGCTCCCAGCCGCGCAGCATCAGACCGGTGCAGACCGTGGCCATGGCGAACTCGCGCGACCAGCCGCGCGGGGCGTAGGAGTCGACGATCACCGCCCGCCAGCCGGCCGCCTTGGCCGCCTGGGCGTACATCGGCAGGTGGCCGCGCAGGCCGCCGCAGCCGTGGAACAGGATCGCCGTCGGCCGCGGCCGGTCATCGTCGGGGCCGACGACTGTGGCGTAGGGCTCAAGCTTCGCCCAGCGGTCGGAGAGGGTGTCCATGGTGGGATCCTATGACGTCCCCTCTCCCGTTGGGAGAGGGCTTGAGCCTCCGGGAGCGTAGCGATCGGCCAGGCGAAAGGGTGAGGGCCGTGCGTCACCGGTGAGGCCGAACCCTCATCCGTCTCGCTTCGCGAGCCACCTTCTCCCAACGGGAGAAGGAAGACGGTTCAGTGGCGGAACACCCGCACGCCGGTGAAGGCCATGGCGATGTTCTGTTCGTCCGCCGCCGCGATGACCTCGGCGTCGCGCATGGAACCGCCCGGCTGGATCACCGAGGTGGCGCCGGCCGCTACGGCTTCCAGCAGACCGTCGGCGAAGGGGAAGAAGGCTTCCGACGCACAGGCCGACCCCTGGGCCAGCGAATGCGCCAGACCCTTGGCCTCGCCCGCTTCCCTGGCGCGGATGGCGGCGATGCGGGCCGAGTCGCGGCGGTTCATCTGGCCGGCGCCGATGCCGGCGGTCTGGCCGTCCTTGGCATAGACGATGGCGTTGGACTTGACGTGTTTGGCGATCGTGAAGGCGAACAGCATGTCCTCTATCTCCTGAGGCGTCGGCTGGCGGCGGGTGACGATCTTGAGGTCGGCGGGTTTGATCAGCGAACGGTCGCGCGACTGGACGAGGAAGCCGCCGGCGACCGAGCGGAAGACTTCGCCCGGGCCATGCGGGTCGGGCAGGCCGTCGGTGATGAGCAGGCGCAGGTTCTTCTTGGCCGCGAAGACCGCTCTTGCCTCGTCGTCGGCGCCGGGGGCGATGACGACCTCGGTGAAGATTTCGGTGATGGCGCGGGCGTCGGCCCCGTTCAGCGGGCGGTTGACGGCGATGACGCCGCCGAAGGCCGAGACGGCGTCACATTCCAGAGCGCGTGCATAGGCCTCGCCAAGGTCCTTGCCGACGGCCACGCCGCAGGGGTTGGCGTGTTTGACGATGACGCAGGCGGGGCTTTCGAACTCGGCGACCAGCTCATAGGCGGCGTCGGCGTCGGCGATGTTGTTGTAGCCCAGTTCCTTGCCCTGGATCTGGGTGGCGTGGGCGACGCCCGGGCGGGTTTCTCCGGTGCGGTAGAAGGCGCCCGTCTGGTGCGGGTTCTCGCCGTAGCGCAGGGTCTGAGCCAGCGAACCGGCGATGGATTTGCGGGCCGGGGCGGCGTCTTCCAGCTGTCCCGCGAACCAGCCCGAGACGGCGGCGTCATAGGCGGCGGTGCGGGCGAAGGCGCGGGCGGCCAGCTGTTTGCGCAGGGCCAGCGACGTCGAACCGGAGGTCTTCAGGGCCGCGACGATCAGGCCGATGGACTCGCCGTCGACCGCGACGGCGACATAGCCGTGGTTCTTGGAGCCCGAACGGATCATGGCCGGGCCGCCGATGTCGATGTTCTCGATCACGGCGTCGAAACCGGCGCCCGAGGCAACGGTTGATTCAAACGGATAGAGGTCGATCCAGACGATATCGATCGGACCGATGCCGTGCTCGTCCATCGCCGCCCTGTGATCGGCGGCGTCGCGCACGCCCAGCAGGCCGCCGTGGACCACGGGATGCAGGGTCTTGACCCGGCCGTCCATCATCTCCGGGAAGCCGGTCAGGTCGGCGACGTCCTTCACCGGCAGGCCGAACCCGGCGATGGCGGCGCGGGTGCCGCCGGTCGAGACCAGTTCGACCCCGGCCTCGTGCATCGCGCGCGCGGCGTCCTCCAGCCCCGTCTTGTCCGAGAGCGAGATCAGGGCGCGGACGGGCGTGACCGCGTCGGGGGCGGGCGGAAAGTCGGGTGCGGCGGGCATGGGCGTATCCGGGGGAGGGGGAGGATGCGCGCGCGTCTAGCACCACGGGGCGCCGGGGTCACCTGATGGCGGGTCGCGAACCTAGACCCGGATGTCGAGCAACTGGCCGAGACGAGGCAGACGGGGGGACTCCGGCTCGCTCGTCTGGGGGGTCTGGAGCGTCTGCGCGGCCTGCGGACGGGTCTGGGCCGCCTGGACCTCGTTGAGCGCTGCCCGGAAGAAGGCGGCCTGCGCGGCTTTCGCCTGGGCCGACGGCCCCGCCGGGGTCGTGGCGGGCAGGGTCTGCGGGAGGTCGGGTCGAATCGCGCTCATGCCGACAGGGTTAACGAATGCTGTCGAGAAAGGGTTAACAACAGTCCTGGCGAGCTATCGCTCGCGGCTTGAGCCCGGGTCAGCTAGGTCGTCTCGCCAGCCGCGTTGAGGGACATCATCCGGCGCAGACGGCTCTCGACATCCGCCATGCGGTAGGGCTTGGTGAAAATCTGCGAGCCCGCGAGATGCTCCGGCAGGATGCTGGTCTGGTCGTATCCCGTGCTGAAGGCGAACGGGATACCACGGTCCTTGAGAATACCGGCGACTTCCCAGGACATCTCGCCGTCGAGGTTGACGTCCAGCAGAGCGGCATCGAACGTCTCGGTTTGAGCGAGCCTGATCGCCTCGCCCAGGCGTGTGGCCGGACCGACCACCGTCCAGGACAGATCCTCGCACATCGCCTCCAGGGTCAGGATCACCAGATAGGAGTCCTCGACGATCAGGAGTCTCGGCTTGTCGGGAATCTCATAGGCGGGAACGGGAGCCGCCGGCGGTTCGACCCGCATCAAGGCTCTGTCGCCGATTTCCACCAGGGCCGATTTGGGCAGCATGATCTCGCAGACGACGCCCGTCGGCGCGTAACCGATCGTAGCCCTGCCGCCGGTCTCCAGGGCGAGGGCGCGCTCGATCAGGCTGGAGCCGAAGCCGCGTTGGGTCGGCGTCATCACCGTCGGCCCACCGGTCTCCCGCCACGTCAGGATCAGGGATCCGTCATCGGAAACGCCCCAGGAGACGGAGACCTGCCCCTCGACCCGCGAAAGGGATCCGAACTTGGCCGCGTTGGTGGCCAGTTCGTGCAGGGCGAGCGACAGAGACAGCGCCGACTTGGGGGTCAGGACCGCGTCATCACCGTCCAGATGAACGACCCCGGAACCCTGGATATAGGAGCCCAGTTCCTCGGTCAGCAGGCCCTCGACCGAGACGCCTTCCCAGCGACTTTGGGTCAGCAGGCTGTGCGCCTTGGCCATGGAATGGATCCGCTGGTCCAGGCCTTCGACAAAGCCGATCAGCGAGGCGGCGTTTCGGCTGGATTGGGTGACCAGGGCCTGGATGTTGGCCAGGGTGTTCTTCACCCGGTGATCCAGCTCGGCCATGAGCAGCTTGTCCCGCTCATGCGCCTTGGCCCGTTCCTCCGACGCCGCCTCGATCCTGCGCAACACGACCTGAAGCAGGGAGACCCGCAGGTCGAAGGCCGAATCGACCTCGGCCACGGTCCAGGGCAGGGCGCGGTTTCGCACCGTCTGCTTCCAGACCTCGAACGATTTGCGCGGAGACAACCGATCACCGTTCGGGCCGGAAATCATCGGCTTTTCCGGATCGCCGGCCCACAGCGCCGTTTCGACCAGCTCGGGTCTGAACCACAGGATGAAGTCGGAGGGATCGCGCGACACGGCGATGACCAGAAGGCCCGACGCGACGTTGGCGAAATCCCTGGCCGGCGGGTAGATCTCGCTCAACCGATCCGTTGCGAACACGCCCTCGGTCTCCGTCATATAGGACGTCAGCCATTCCACCAGGGCCGTGATCTGCGCCCTGTCGGGCGTGGCTCCCAGAGAGGTGGTCGCGCCTTCCACCCGGACTGCGACCCCGCCGCTTCGCTGCCCATCCAGAGCGATATCGCCGCCGTGGATGTAGTCGAGCAGATTGGGCGTCTGCTGCGTCAGGCCGTAGGCATAGTCCTCGACGCCTGCGAGGTTCAGCATCAACTCCTGGAGGATCTTGCGGCTGGCCAGACGGGCCTCGAACTGTTCGCTCCTTTCGCGGGCCTCGAGCTGCAGCGAGAACATCGAGCCGAACAGTTCGCACACCGCCCGCAAATGTCTGGGCAGCCGTCGGGGACTGTCATTGTGGCAGGCGATCAGGCCCCAGAGCTTGCCCGCCACGATGATGGAAATCGACATCGAGGCATTGATGCCCATGTTGCGCAGGTATTCACGGTGGATCGGCGAAACGTCGCGCAGGACCGCATGGCTCATGTCCAGCGGCTTGTCGGTGCGCGGATTCAGCTCCGGCGTCAGCGGCGCCGGATCGTAATCGACCTGGGTGATCAGCCGTAGCCAGCTCTGGAGGTAGAGCGCCCTGGCCTGTTGGGGAATGTCGGCGGCGGGATAGTGGAGGTCCAGGAACGGCGCCAGTTCGGGGGCGCGGCTTTCGGCGATCACCCAGCCGGACCCGTCCGGCATGAAGCGATAGATCATCACCCGGTCGTATTGCGCCACGCGCCGCACGCTGGCCGTCGCCATCTGGCAGAGCAGGAACAGCGACGGCGCGGCGCTGAACCCCTCGACCATCAACTGCACGGCGGCCAGCGGATCCGTGACGAAGGCATCGTCGGTCGCGGCGGCCTCGAACTCCAGCACCAGATCACCGTCGACGCGGTGCGCGCTGGCGTCGAGGGGGGCGCCCCCCGCGATGCGCAGAACCGGGTCGAGCAGGTGGCGCGGCTTGACCAGGTCCGGCTCCTGGCTAAGGGCGCGAATGCGATTGATCTGTTCGCTGGAGAACAGGTCGTCGAGCGGTCGGGACAGAAGCGCGCTGACGGGGCGACCGAGCAGGCCTTCGGTGTCGCCCGCCGCCTGGAGCACACGAAGACCGGCGCCGTCGAGCACCAACATGGCTTCGTGCGGCAGGATCGCCCCCGGGATGTGGATCGGTTCGCGGTCGCAATTGGTGAGGTCGACCTGGTCACGGGCGAGGATGGAGTCAGTCATCGGTATCGTTCCATCCGCCAAGCCAGCATTCGAACAGTGCAAAAGTCGCGGTCGCGGTGGCGATGATCGTCGCCTGCTGTTCCGCCGTCCAGTCTGTGGCCGATAACCGGGCGAGATAGGCGCGCCATGCGCGACCGGTTTCGGACTGATGGCCGGTGAAGAAACGACGCCCGTCCAGAACGCCGACGCCAACGAGCCCCTCCAGGCCACGCGCCAGGGTGACGCCCCCGAGGGCGGAGCCCTCGACGACGTAGAGCGCACCGAGGCGCGCTTCAGGCAAGACCAGGGCCGGAAATCCGCGACAGAGGGGCAGGGCGGCCCTGCGCTCTGGAGTCATCCCCAGCGCCGCGAGGTCCCTCTCAAGCCAGACGCTCCGTTCCGGCTTGATCCTGGCGGCGCGTTCGAAGGCGATGTGGAATCCGTACAGTCGCGCCAAGAGGCGACGGTAGGCCAGGCTGTCGATGGCGCCGGCCTGAACCGCGGCCAGCGCCGGATGCTGATGGAGCCGCTCATGGATCTCGTGCGTCGCGGCGCGCAGGGCCTGGCGCACGACATCCGGGGGTCGGTGGGCGACGCGTACAGGGTCGCGTGCATCAGAAGACGCAAGATGGTCCGTGGCCATTGAGCCTACGAAAAGCACGTTTTCCCCGCCTGAGCGAGGATCACCGGGATACGGTGATAGAACTGCGCCAGTCGCGGAACGGCGAAGCGGCAAGAGGGTTCCCGCGAAGGCAGAAAATGCTGAAGCTCCGCGTCCCACCCACGGCGGACATGTCGAGATCGCCAGAGCCTGGAGGGCGGCGAATGCCCCGGCTCAGTCCTTCGTCGGACTGACCGCGTTCGCATCCCCGTAGGTCAGGGCCAGGAAGACGTCCTCCAGGTCCGGGTCCTCGGTGGTGATGTCCGAGATGGTGATCCCGGCGGCGCGCACGGCGGCCAGCACCTGTTCGACCGACGACTGACCCTTCCTGTAAGTGATGGCGAAGGCGCCGTTGGCTCGCGCCACGACATCGAACCCGGCCACCGTCGGCAGGCCGTCCAGCGGGTGTTCGGGCGTCACCACGACGTTCCTCGTATCCAGACGGCGCAACAGCTGCGGCGTCGGCTCGCAGGCCACGACCTCGCCCCGGTTCATGATGGCGATGGTGTCGCAGAGCTCCTGCGCCTCCTCGAGGTAGTGGGTGGTCAGCAGGATGGTGACGCCCTCGGCGTTGATGCGCCGGACGTATTCCCACAGCTGGCGCCGCAGCTCGACGTCCACCCCCGCCGTCGGCTCGTCCAGGATCAGGATCGGCGGATTGTGCACCAGGGCCTTGGCCACCATCAGCCGCCGCTTCATCCCGCCCGACAGGGCCCGCACATAGGCGTTGGCCTTGTCGGACAGACCCAGGGCCGCCAGCAGCTCGTCCGACCGCCGCTCCGACTTCGGCACGCCATAGAAGCCGGCCTGCACCTCCAGCGCCTCGCGCGGGGTGAAGAAGACATCGGCGACGATCTCCTGAGGGACGACCCCCAGGGCCGCCCGGGCGTCACGCGGCCGTTCGTCGATGTCGCGGCCCCAGATGGCGGCGGTCCCGCCGGTCTTGTTGACCACGCCCGCCAGGATGTTGATCAGCGTCGACTTGCCCGCCCCGTTCGGGCCCAGCAGGCCGAACATCGACCCTCGCGGGATGACCAGGTCGACGCCCCTCAGGGCGGTCTTGGGCGGCGACTTCTTGTTGCCGGCATAGGTCTTTTCCAGCCCGTGCACCTCGATGGCGTTGACGGGCAGGGCTTCGGTCTCGGTCATAAGGGGCTTTCGGCTCGCGTCTTTCGACGCGACGGGGCTTTCAGGCTTGGGGCAGTCCGTCTAACTAGGCGTCACGCCCTTCCGCGCCAAGACCACGGAACGATCCATGCCGCCGCGCCACCCCGATCAACTCGTCCTCCCGCCCGAGGAAATCACGGTCGCCACAAAGCGCGTGGCCTGCGACGGCGGCGGCGTGCTGGGCCATCCCCTGGTCTATCTCGACATGGGCGGGGAGAATTTCGTCGAATGCGGCTACTGCGACCGCCGCTTCGTCCTCTCGGCCCACCCTCATTCCGAGAACGAATACCTCGACCCCGCCGCCCGGCCGCCGGAAGCGCACTAGATCGGGGCGTACTGATCGCTGCGGGGCGTAGCCGGCAGCTTCCGTCTGAAGATTGTCGTTCTCAGAGTGATGTCGCGCTGATAAGCCGATTAACGGAGGACAGCCCATGATGATCCGCAATCTGATGCTTGCGTCGGTCCTGACGCTCGGGGCCTGCACACAACCGGCCGCTCCAGACGACGCCCGCGACACGGCTCCGGGCGCCGCCAGTACCGATCAGGCGACGGCGCCCGCGCCCGATCCGCACTCACCCGGCAACGAACTGCCGGTCGCCGCAGACCTCCTTGCCGGCGCGCCCCTGTCCGGTCGATGGGAAGATGTCGGCGACGGCGCCACCGTGGGCGTGCTGTTCACGTCTCCAGACTACGCCGATACGCTCGCGATCGGCTGCAACACCGGCTCGGGCGAGGCCTATATCAACTGGACCATCCAGAACCCTGCCGAGGACGGAGAGGTCCGCATCTACACCGAAGCGAAGACCGAGATCTTCGCCGCCACCGGCACAAATGCGGGGGCCGCCATCCGCACCATTGACGTCACAGGCTCCGACCCGCGTCTCGCCGTTCTGAAGACGACCCAGGCGAAGTTCGGCGTCCAGGCCTCGGGCGAGGCCATCGTCGTGCCCTGGGATCCGTCGATCGCCCGGGTGCTGAACGAGTGCGCGGGCTGACAGGTCAAATCAGGCCCTAGCAGGCCTGCCCCGCCGCCCAGCCCGAGCTCCAGGCCCACTGAAAGTTGTAGCCGCCCAGCCAGCCGGTGATGTCGACCACCTCGCCGATGAAATAGAGGCCCGGCACGGATTTCGTCGCCATGGTCTGCTGGTCCAGCTGGTCCGTCGCCACCCCGCCCAGGGTGACCTCGGCGGTGCGATAGCCCTCCGACCCCACCGGCTTGACGGTCCAGCCGTTCACCGCCGCATCCAGCCGCGCCAGCACCTTGTCCCCGACCTCGGCCAGCTTGCCGTTCGCGCCTTCGCGCGCGGTCAGCACCTCGGCCAGCCGCCGCGGCACGATATGGCCGAGCGCCGTGTGCACCGCCTGTTTGCCGCCGTTCTCGGCCTTCGCCGCCTTCAGCCGCGACAGCACGTCGACGCCCGGGGCCATCTTCACCGTGATCGCCTCACCCTCGCGCCAGTAGGAGCTGATCTGCAGGATCGCCGGCCCCGACAGCCCTCTGTGTGTAAACAACATGGCCTCCTCGAACCGCGTCTTCCCCGCCGAGACCACCGCATCGACCGCCACCCCCGCCAGCGGCGTCGTCTGTTCCAGCAGCCCCGCCTCGAATGTCAGCGGCACCAGGGCCGGCCGCGTCTCCGTCACCCGCAAGCCCATCTGCCGTGCGAGGTCATAGCCCCACCCCGTCGCCCCCATCTTGGGGATCGACTTGCCGCCCGACGCCACGACCAGCGACGCGCAGCGCACCACCGATCCGTCCGACAGCGCCGCCTCGAACCCCTCGCCGACCCGCTCGACCCGGTCGACCCCGACGCCCGTCGACAGGACCACGCCCGCCGCCCTCATGTCGTCGGTCAGCATGCGGATGATCTGTTTGGCGCTGTCGTCGCAGAACAGCTGGCCCAGGGTCTTCTCGTGCCAGGCGATGCCCGCCCCATCGACACGCTTGATGAAGTCCCGCTGGCTGTAGCGCTTCAGCGCCGAGGCCGCGAACATCGGGTTCTCACCCAGGAAGTTGGCGACGCTCGTGCCCGTATTGGTGAAGTTGCACCGGCCCCCGCCGCTGATGCGGATCTTCTCGCCCGGCGCCCGCGCATGATCGACGACGCGCACGCTGCGCCCCCGCCGCCCCGCCTCGATCGCGCACATCATCCCGGCCGCGCCCGCGCCGACCACCAGAACGTCGAAGGTCTCAGTCTTCATCCCCGTCGCTTAGCATGCCGATCTTGCGGAAGCGGCGCTGCGCTGACGCCCGGCCCTTGTGTGGTCGCCGGGCCACACCCAGATCAATCGCACCGGACGGCGCGTTGCTTGCTACGGAGGACGCGCCGGCCGGAATTCCGCCTCTGAAGGGGATACGCCTTGAACCTCGACCTCTATTCCGACCGCGCCAAACAGGCCGTCCAGTCCGCCCAGTCGCTGGCCCTCGCCCGCAAGCACCAGCAGTTCGCGCCTGAGCACCTGCTCAAGGTGCTGCTGGAGGAGCGCGACGGCCTGGCCCGCAACCTGATCACCGCCGGCGGCGGCGACCCGGCCAAGGCCTCCGAGGCCGCCGAGGCCCTGCTCAAGAAACGCCCCCAGGTCGAGAGCGCCACCAGCCAGCTCTATCTCGACGGCGCCACCGCCCGCGTCTTCGCCAATGCCGAGGAGACGGCGAAGAAGGCCGGCGACGCCTTCGTCACCACCGAACGGATCCTCGCCGCCATCGCCCGTGAAGGCGGCCCCGCCGGCGACGCGCTGAAATCCGCGGGGGTCACGGCCGAGAAGCTCGATGCCGCCGTCGCCGATGTCCGCAAGGGCAAGACCGCCGACAGCGCCGCCGCCGAGGACGGCTACGACGCCCTTAAACGCTACGCCCGCGACCTGACCCAGGCCGCCCGCGACCAGAAGATCGACCCCGTCATCGGCCGCGACGAGGAGATCCGCCGCACCATCCAGGTCCTGGCCCGGCGCACCAAGAACAACCCCGTCCTGATCGGCGAACCCGGCGTCGGCAAGACCGCCATCGTCGAGGGTCTGGCCCTGCGCATCGTCAACGGCGACGTGCCCGAGAGCCTGAAGGACAAGACCGTCATGAGCCTCGACATGGGCTCCCTGATCGCGGGTGCGAAATACCGCGGCGAGTTCGAGGAGCGGCTGAAGGCCGTGCTGGGCGAGGTCACCGCCGCCGAGGGCCAGATCATCCTCTTCATCGACGAGATGCACACATTGGTCGGCGCCGGAAAGGGCGACGGCGCCATGGACGCCTCCAACCTGCTCAAGCCTGCCCTGGCGCGTGGCGAGCTGCACTGCGTCGGCGCCACCACGCTCGACGAATACCGCAAGCACGTCGAGAAGGACGCTGCCCTGGCTCGCCGCTTCCAGCCCGTCTTCGTGGCCGAACCGACGGTCGAGGACACCATCTCGATCCTGCGCGGCCTCAAGGAGAAGTACGAGGTCCATCACGGGGTCCGCATCAGCGACAGCGCCATCGTCGCCGCCGCCACCCTGTCGAACCGCTACATCACCGACCGCTTCCTGCCCGACAAGGCCATCGACCTGATCGACGAGGCCGGCAGCCGCGTGCGCATGGCCGTCGATTCCAAGCCCGAGAGCCTCGACGAGATCGACCGGCGTCTGGTCCAGCTGAAGATCGAGCGCGAGGCCCTGAAGAAGGAGACCGACAGCGCCTCGGTCCAGCGCCTGGAGAAGCTGGAAGACGAAATCTCCGACCTCGAGATCGAGTCCGACGACCTGACCGCCCGCTGGAAGGCCGAGAAGGACAAGGTCGGCCAGGGCGCCCAGCTGCGTGAGACCCTCGACCGCCTGCGCGCCGAACTCGCCGCCGCCCAGCGCAACGGCGATCTCGGCCGCGCCTCCGAGATCGCCTACGGCCAGATTCCGCAGATCGAGAAGTCGCTGGCCCAGGCCGAGACCGACGAGAAGACCGCCTCGCCGCTGACCCCCGAGGTCGTCGACGCCCAGCAGATCGCCGCCGTCGTCTCCCGCTGGACCGGCGTCCCGGTCGACAAGATGCTGGAGGGCGAGCGCGAGAAACTGCTGTCGATGGAGGACGCCCTGCGCGGCCGCGTCGTCGGTCAGGACGCGGCCCTGGAAGCCGTGGCCGACGCCGTCCGCCGGGCGCGCGCGGGCCTCAACGACCCCCACCGCCCGCTCGGCTCCTTCCTGTTCCTGGGCCCGACCGGCGTCGGCAAGACCGAGCTGACCAAGGCCCTGGCCGCCTTCCTGTTCGACGATGAGACCGCCATCACCCGGATGGACATGTCCGAGTACATGGAGAAGCACAGCGTCTCCCGCCTGATCGGCGCCCCTCCGGGCTATGTCGGCTATGACGAGGGCGGCGCCCTGACCGAGGCCGTGCGCCGCCGCCCCTATCAGGTCATCCTGTTCGACGAGGTCGAAAAGGCCCACCCCGACGTTTTCAACGTGCTCCTGCAGGTGCTCGACGACGGCCGGCTGACCGACGGGCAAGGGCGGGTGGTCGACTTCCGCAACACCCTGATCATCATGACCAGCAATCTGGGTTCAGAAGCCCTGGCCAACCAGGGCGAAGGCGACGATGTCGAGGCCGTGCGCCCCTTCGTCATGGACGCCGTCCGCGCCCATTTCCGCCCGGAGTTCCTCAACCGCATCGACGAGATCATCCTGTTCAGGCGTCTGGGTCGCGACCAGATGGCCGGCATCGTCCGCATCCAGCTGGCGCGTCTGGAAAAGCTGATGGCTGACCGGAGACTGACCCTGTCGATCGACGACGGCGCCCTGGCCTGGCTGGCGGACAAGGGCTACGACCCCGTCTACGGCGCGCGGCCGCTCAAGCGGGTGATCCAGAAGGACCTCGTCGACCCGATGGCCAAGAAGCTGCTGGCCGGCGAGCTGGAGGACGGGTCGGTGATCGCCGTGTCAGCGGGGACGGACGGGCTGGAGATCGGGAAGGCGCGGGTGCATTAGGCGCGTTTAGCTGCCCAAGTTTCGATCAGGAACGTGGCCATCGTGCCAGCGAGATTCACCGCTAACTGGGCATGACGAGGAGCGGGCTTCACCGCCCGCTTCCCTTGGCCATGAGAATCGCTGACCCGATTTCGCAATGTGCCAAGACCGACGACGACGCTGATGCAGCCGCCGAGTATTTGCTTGAAGACTTCTTCCGTATGCTGTGACGGGGCGATATTGAGCAGCTTGGACGCGTCCCCATATAGCTTGGGCAGGTCATCCTTGTCATTGTAGGATGAGCCTTCTTCTTCGATGACATGCTTGCACACGGTTTCGAGCAGCGTCCTCGCTGCAGTGATCGCTCCCTCCGGGTCCATCTGCCGCCGCGCGAGCGCCTTCTCCCAAATGCTGTGAACACCATCCGCGTCGAAAGACGCCAAAGTCTCGGATGCTGAAGCATCGAGTGGTGCACGGTTTCGCCCCTCAAGAACGTCCAACAGCGGCTCGAAGGCCTCACGTATGAGAGTCCGACGCTCGGCGTAGGTCCCCTTCTCGTACTTTATCCATTGCCAGAAGGAGGCAAGGTCCCGACAAGTTCGAACAAACCTCGGAAGCAAGTCAGCAGTCTGTGGGTCGCTAGAGAACTCTCTCCTCAACTCACTGTAGACACCTTCATCGGCGATACCGCCCGTCGCATGAACGATGAGCAGGTTTTGCAGGACTAGCGCCCGTTCGTCACCGGCCGCTGGCAAATCTTGTGGGGTCATAATCTCAGATTACGCCGATTCCATTCGAGACCAGCCCCAAGTCGTCATCCTCCGGCAAGCCGCGCCTTCGCGGCGCAGACCGGGGGACGCAGCGGCGCGCGGGAGCGCGAAACTGTCGCGGACACAGGCGGCTGACATCGAGACTGAACAGGTCGCCTTCGGCGCCGCTGCGTCCCCCGGTCTTCGCTTCGCTACGCCGGAGGATGACGAAAGGAAGGGAAGGCAGCGAGCGGGGGATGACGAAAGGAAGGGGTGCGCATAGGTTGTGCAAATGGCGACGCATCGCACCTTTATCGCGACCTATATCATGGCCAGCGGGCGAAACGGCTGGGTCTATGTCGGGATGACCTCGAACCTCCACGCGCGGGTGTGGAGGCACAAGAACGGCCGCTACGACGGCTACACGGCCGAGCACGGCTGCGATCAGCTCGTCTGGTACGAACAGCACCAGTGGGTGGTCGAGGCGATCCGGCGCGAGAAGCGGTTGAAGAAATGGCTGCGCGACTGGAAGCTGAAGCTGATCGAGGAGGCGAACCCGGAATGGCTCGACCTCGCGGCCGACTGGTATCCGGTCACCGATCCGAACTGGGTTCCGCCGTCCGAAGACGACTGATACCCATCAACGGACGCCCGGATTCCGCCCGTGATTTCAACGGTCGGCCCTGACGAGGGGCTTTTTACGCGCCGCCCCTGACGGCGGGTGTATCTTGCACGAGGTCCCGAACCCGGCCGAACGCTTCGGACGCAACAGACGCTTCGGACGGTGTTTTGCCGTCCGGCTAGACTCTACGGACTATCCAGACTCCCTTTCCGGAGTCTGGTCTGACCCACCGACTACGGCAGGGACGACGCTGGCGAAGACGCCCTAGTTCCGGGTCAACCGGCTGGCCCCGCCCCGGACTTCGCAGGCGTAGTCGGTCTGGGGCCGGCCCGTCTGGGCGCCCGAGATGGGGCTGAGGATCCCGCCCCGCTCGCGGCAGTCGGCGGTCAGCTGGTCCAGCTCCTGGCCATAGGTCGGACGGGAGCCCGGGGTCGTGGCGCAGGCGCTCAGGGAGGCGGCCAGCAGAAGTGATGAAAGGAGGATACGCGCGGTCATCGGCAAGTCTCCGGTGGAGGATCAGCCCCGGACCGCATAGTGCGCCCGAACGGCTCCGCTGGCCACCTGTCCATTGACGCAGGGAGGCGCGCAGAGGTGTTCGTTCGCGCATCGCGACCGGCCATGCGTCGCCGTTCACGAAGCCGGGCCGTCCGTCGCCGCAACTCCGCTGGCGCCCCGGTCGGGGCGGGGCGACCGTCGGGACATCGAGATCCCCACGAGGCTTCACCTGACGCCTCTCCTCACAAGGACCGCCAAGATGATCCGCACCGCCGCCTTCGCCCCCTTCCTGCTCGCCACGACCCTCCTGACCGCCGCCCCCGCCCTGGCCTCAGACCCGGCCAGCCTCGCCCTGACCTTCGACACCGGAGCGAACACCGGGGCGGTGATGGTCGCCCTCTATGACGAGACCAGCTACGCCGGGGGCCAGCCGGTCCGCGCCGCCCGCATCGACGTCGCCGCCGGCGAGCACAGCGTCACCTTCGAAGGTCTCCCGGCCGGCGACTACGGGGTGAAGGCCTTTCACGACCTGAACGGCAACGGCCAGATGGACACCAACCCCTTCGGCATGCCGGTCGAGCCCTACGCCTTCTCCAACAACGCGGTCGGCAACATGGGTCCGGCCTCCTGGGAGCGCGCCCGGTTCGCGGTCTCAGGCGAGACCGCCCAGACGATCAGCATTCGCTAGTCGGCCTAGCGCTCGCCGCGCGGCGGCTCGCTGCTTGAGGCCGCGCCGTAACCCCCATCAGGAGAGATTCCCATGCTCACGTCCCGCCGCAACTTCCTCATGGGGGCCGCCGCCCTCTCGGCCGCCGTGGTCACCCCGGAAACCGTCCGCGCCATGGCCGCGATGCAGGCGTCCGCCGACTGGGCCCTGGCCACCGCCGACCTCGAGGCCGACGTCGCGCCCCGGGCCATGCGGCTGGTCCATGGCCGCGCGCCCGCCGGCCTGACCGGGACCCTGTTCCGCAACGGCCCGGGCAAGTTCCGGCGGCCCGGCGGCTCGGCCACCCACTGGTTTGACGGCGACGGCCTGATGCGCGCCTTCCGCGTCAACGACGGCCAGGTCACGCTCGACGCCCGCTTCGCCGACACCCCCAAGCGGCGCTGGGAGACCGAGATCGGCGCCGTCGTCACCCCCGGCTTCGGCACCCCGGGCGACGCCCGGGCCCGCGTCGGCTCCAATGACGACGCCAATGCCGCCAACACCGCCGTCATGACCGCTGGCGACGAGGTCTGGGCCCTGTGGGAAGGCGGCGCGCCCATGGCCCTGTCGGCCTCGGACCTGTCGACCAAACGGTTCGTCACCCTGCGCGACGACCTCAAGAGCATGCCGTTCCAGGCCCATCCGCGCTACGATCCGGACGGCACGATCTGGAACATCGGCCTGAACGGAGGCCGGGTTATCGTCTGGCGCCTCAACGCCGACCGCAGCCTGCATACGGCCGCCGTTGTCGATCTGCCACGCGCCAGCTTCATGCACGACTTCACCGCCACGGCCCGCCACCTGATCCTGGTGCTCCAGCCGTGGGTCTTTGATCACCGCGGCATGCCCTATGCCTCGCAGTTCGCCTGGAAGCCCGAGCTGGGCACCCAGGTCCTGGTCATCGACAAGGCCGACCTGTCGCGCCGCCGGATCTTCGAGCTGCCGACCTTCAGCTTTTTCCACCTCGGCGACGCCTGGGAGGACGCCTCGGGGACGATCCGGTTCGACGTCGCCGCAGGCAAGGACGTGGCCTTCGCCGTCGACGGCGCCCGCGTGCTGGTTGAGCAGCGCGGCGTCGTGCCCGGCGAGCATGCGGTGCTGAAACTCGTCACCCTGCACACCGACGGCCGCGCCGAACTGGCGTCGTCGGGCATCACCGCCGAGTTCCCCAAGAACGATCCCCGCCGCGCCGGCCTGCCGCGCCGCCTGACCGTCCATGTCGCGGGCGAGCGCCCCGACCGCCCCCTGCCCAGCGGTCTGGCGACCTGGGACTGGGACAGCGGCCGTTCCGACCGCTTCCTGTTCGGCGAGACCCAGATCCTGGAGGAGGCGGTGTTCGTACCGCGCGGCCCGGACGAGGCCGACGCCTGGCTGATCGCCCCCTCCATCAACCTGACCGAGGGCGTCACCGAGCTTCACGCCTTCAACGCCGCCCGCGTCTCCGACGGCCCGGTCGCCACCTGGCGTGCCGATATCGCCCTGCCCGCGGGCTTCCATGGCGTGTGGGCGGGGTAGCCGGTTCAATTCGCGCGACCGCGCGATAGCCCGGAAATCAGTACCAGCCGGCTTCGCGCAGGGCCCGGGCATAGCGGCGGCTGACCGGCGCGGTCAGGCCGCCGTCCAGGGTCAGGGTCGCGCGACCGTCCCCCCGGGCCACGTCGCGGACCGCGTCCCTGGCCACCCACCAGCTGCGATGGGTCTGTGCCCCTTCAAGACCCTCCAGCTCCTCCAGCGCATCGGACAGCCGCATCAGGATCAGGTCCGAGCCCCGGTCGGTGTGGATGCGCAGATAGTGGTCCTCGGCCTGCACCGCCCGGATCGCGGCCCCGCGCAGCTTCATCGGCAGACGGTCGGGAAACCGGGCGGGAGCGGCGCCGGCCGGGGCCGCATGGGTCTGGACCGGTTGGGCCTTGCCCAGGAAGACATTGATCGCGCTCATCGCCACCGTCACGGTCAGGACCGGCCCCACCATCAGGGGCAGGGCGCCGACGCGATAGACCTGGCCCTCGAACACCAGGCCGGTGACGAACCAGACCAGAAGCGACACGGGCCCGGTAACGGAGGCACTCAGGGCCGCCACCGTCATCCAGGGTCTCTCGTCCATGTCGATCCAGCGGTCGACGAGCCATGAACAGACATGGCCCCAAAGGCCGCCCGCCAGCACGACCGGCACCCAGTACGCCAGCCGTAGCGAGAGCGGTTCCCGCACCGTGCCGAATGCGCCGGTCAGGGCCAGAACGACGCCGGCAGCCGCCGCGATGATCACGCCGCGCAGCAGACCCAGGGTGGCCGGCCGTTTCGGACGCGGAGGCGAGGCGGTCGCGGTCATGGGTGGACGAAGCGCTCCGGCGCGTTGACTGTGGATCGGACTTTCACAGACCAAAGGGCGCTTTGATGAAGTTGGCAATCTTGGCTGGCGCTTTTGCGATGTTTCTCACCGGTTTGGCTTCGGTTGCAACCGCCGCCGATTTGATCCTGAACCTGTCGACGCGGGGTTCGGGCGGGCGGATCGCGGTCGCGGTCTATCGCGATGCCGAGGCCTTTCGGCGCGGCGAAGGACCGGTCGCGAGCCGCATGGTCGCGCGCACCGGCACCGTCACCTCGTTGACGATCACCGGCCTGGCTCCCGGCCGCTATGCCGTTGCGGCCTTCCACGACACGGACGGAAACGGCGATCTGACCCTTTGGCCCATCGGTCTTCCGCGCGAGGCCTACGGCTTCTCGAACGACGCCCGGGGCCGCTTCGGTCCGCCACAGTTCGCCCAGGCAGCGTTCGACCTGCCCGCCTCGGGCACGACCGAGGCCTTCGCCCTGCGATAGACCGTCCAACGGCGAACGTGGGGTGTTCGCTGGCGAAGCACGACTGGTGAACGGTCCAGGCCGGCTCGAAAGTCACGGCCTGACAAGGAGCCGCCCGTGACCCATGCCCTGCCGCCCTCTTCCCTGAGCCGCAACCTCCTGACCGTCGGGCCGGCGCTGATCGGGGTCGCCGTAATGTCGGTCTTTCTGTTCGTCGTGGGGCCCGCGTCCGGTCTGCCGATCCGGCTGCACGCCCCGGACTGGGCCCTGCTCGCCGAACAGGGGCCGGTGCTTCAGGTTCATGTCGCCGCCGCGACCGTCGCCCTGGTGATCGGCATCCTTCTGCTGGCCGGGGTCAAGGGCAACACCCTGCACCGGACCCTGGGCTGGACCTGGGCCGTGGCCATGGCGACGTTGGCGATCAGCTCCATCTTCATCCGCAACATCAATGACGGTGCCTTTTCGTGGATCCACCTGTTCACCGGCTGGACCATCATTATCCTGCCCATGGCCCTCTATGCCGCCCGCCGTCACGAGATCGCCAACCATCGCGCACGAATGACCGGCCTGTTCGTCGGTGCGCTGCTGATCGCCGGGATGTTCACCTTCTTCCCCGGCCGGCTGATGTGGCAGGTGTTCCTGGGCTGAATCGCAGGCTCATCGTGCTCAAGTAGCGAGCGACCGCGTGGCGAGCGGTAACCTACTGGGGAGACGGGCAGACCGCGCGGAACCCCGCTGCCCCGAACCGGACCATGTAGTCGCAGGCGGTTTCCAGATCACCAGACCGGCACAGCCCGCCGGACAATCGGTCCAGCCGCCCGGTCTCGCCCAGCGTCAGGGTCAGTGCCCCCGACAGATTGTGCCAGGCCCAGTAGAGGTCGACATCGCGGGCCTGCGGCAGGATCAGCTTGATCAGCTCGATCAGCCGCCGGATGGCCGGGTCATAGTATCGGGCCATGGTCTCGCCGCCGAAGGTCGGGTTGGCGTTGGTCTGGGCGACCAGGGCGGAATAGTGCTTCCATCCGGGGCCGCCCTTCAGCGACCACTGGAACGGCGGCTCCAGGAAAGCGCGTAGCAACCCTTCCAGCGTCATCGTCCCGACATTCGCTAGGGCATAGCGGTTGATCGCCTCGACCCGCTCATTGTTCCAGACCTCGGCGCGCCTCAGAAAGACGGCGTCGAAGAGGCCGCGCTTGGCCCCGAAATAATAGTGGACCAAAGCCGTATCGACCCCGGCTTCACGCGCCACCTCGCGGATCGTGACGCCATAGAATCCATGTTTGGAAAACAGGTCTTCAGCCGCGTCCAGGATGGATTCGCGGGTGTCGCCGCCGACGCCCTCGGCCTTGACCTTTGGCGGGCGGCCGCGACGGGCGGGGGCGACGGGAACCGGGGCCGTGACGTCCAGCTTGCTCATGAAGCCAAGCTAGTCACGAAAACCCCCTTCGGTGCAACGGCGCCACAGACGAGCCCCGACGTGCCGCCGGGCAAGCTCTGCCGTTTGACACCGGGGCCAAAGGTCGTCAGTTTCCCGGTAAATCATCGAACGCTGAATAAAAGCGTCTCGGCTGGAAACATCATTGGAAGAGGGTTTCGCATGAACAGAGTCATGAAGAGCGTGCTGCTGGCCGGGGCCGCGTGGAGCGCCGCGTCATCGATGGCCATGGCGCAGGACGCCGCGCCGCAAAACGACCAGACCGCGCTGGACGACGTCGTCGTCACGGCCCGTCGCCGCGATGAACAGCTGAAGGACGTTCCAGTCGCCGTTTCGGCCCTGTCGGCCGAACAGCTTGAGCGCACCGGCGCCGCCGACATCACGGCCCTGCAGCAGCAGACTCCGAACGCCACGGTCCAGATCGCCCGCGGCTCCAACTCGACCCTGATCAGCTTCATCCGCGGCGTCGGCCAGCAGGATCCGCTGTGGGGCTTCGAGCCCGGCGTGGGTCTTTATATAGACGACGTCTATGTCGCCCGCCCGCAAGGTGCCGTGCTTGACATCTTCGACGTGAACCGCATCGAGGTCCTGCGCGGTCCGCAAGGCACCCTCTACGGCCGCAACACCATCGGCGGCGCGATCAAATACGTGACCAAGCGTCTCGGCGACGAGTTCGCGTTCATGGGTCGCGGCACGATCGGCAGCTACAACCAGCGCGACGCCCTTGTGTCGGCCACCATCCCGCTGGGCGAGACCTTTGCCGTCGGCGGCGCCTTCGCCAAATACGACCGTGACGGCTTCGGCACGAACCTGTTCACCGGCGAAGAACAGTACGACAAGGACGTCACCGCCTATCGCGCCAGCGCCGAGTGGACCCCCACCGACCAGCTGTTCGTTCGCTTCGCCTGGGATCGCGTCGAGGATGACTCGGCCCCTCGCCACGGCCACCGCGAAGTGAACTCGACCACCGGCGGCTTCACGCCTCCGGCCGGAATCTATGACACCAATGCCGGCATCCAGGGCAACCAGGAGGTCGAGACCGAGGGCACGTCCGTCACCGTCGAGTACACGGTCAACGACATGCTGACCCTGAAGTCGATCTCGGCCTGGCGCAGTGGTGATACATCCACCGTCATCGACTTCGACCAGTCGCCCCTGCCGACCCTGGACGTTCCGGCCGTCTACGCCGACGAACAGTTCACCCAGGAGTTCCAGGCCCTGATGCAGGGCGACAACTGGTCCGGCGTCGCCGGGCTGTTCTATCTGGACGGCGAATCCTCCGGGGCCTTCGATACGATCGCCGGAAACCTCGGCCTGGTCATCGCGGCTGCGGGTTACGTCAATACGCAGTCGTTCTCGGCCTTCGCCGACTTCAGCTATGATTTCTCCGATCGCCTGCACGCCTCCATCGGCGGCCGCTACACCAAGGACGAAAAAGACGCCCAGGTTCAGCGGTTCTTCTACCTCGGAGCGGCCCGCTCGCCGTTCCAGGGCGGCGCGGTGCGTCCGATCTTCGCCACCCGCACGAACTACATGGCCTCGGACACCTTCGAGAAGTTCACGCCGCGGGTCAGCGTCTCCTACGATCTGACCGAAGAGCTCACCGGCTATGCCTCGATCGGCCAGGGCTTCAAGTCCGGCGGCTGGGACATGCGCGGCGACGCGGCCTTGGTGCCCTCGACCGTCAACGGCTATCAGCCCGAGACCGTCACCACCTATGAGCTGGGCCTGAAAGGCACTGCGTTCGACAACCGCCTGTCGTTCGCCTCGGCGGCCTTCTACTCGGACTACACGGACCAGCAGATCACGACCCAGCAGGTGGCGACGCTTCCGGCTGTCGGCGTGGCCTCGGTCGTCGACAACGCCGGCGCCTCGACCATCTACGGCTTCGAGTTCGAAGGTCGCGCCTTCATCACCGACAGCATCACGTCCAACGTGTCGGTCGGCTATCTGAAGAATGAGTTCGATCAGTTCATCACCCGGATCAGCGGCGCGCCGGTCGACATTTCCAACCTGCGCGAGCCGCAGAACTCACCGGAATGGTCGGCCTTCTGGGGCGTCACCTGGACCGGCGATGTGGCCGGCGGCGAGCTGAACATCACTCCGTCGATCTCCTACCGCTCGGACTATCACCTGTTCGACGCGCCGGATCCGATCCTCGACCAGGACGCCTACACCCTGGTCGACCTGGCCGCGGTCTGGACCGCTCCGAACGGTCACTACCAGGTCGCCCTGACCGGAAAGAACCTGACGGACGAGGAGTACAAGGTCGGCGGCTACAACTTCGCCGGCGCCACCTTCAACAACTCGATCTCGGCCTTCTACGGCCCGCCGCGCACCTTCTCGGCGTCGGTCACCGTCCGGTATTGATCCCCGAATGACGAAACTGGGGCGGCGGTTCGACAGAGCCGCCGCCCTTTTTCTTTTGCAGCCTGCGCAGCCACGGCTACGGTTCGCGCAAGGAACGAGAGTCCACAGGAAACCCAGATGACGGATACGGTCGCAGCAGTCCCGGCGAAGCCCGGCTATCGCTACTACGTGCTGGCGGTCCTGATTCTGGTCTACATGCTGAACTTCCTGGACCGGCAGATCATCGGCATCCTGGCCGCCCCGCTGAAGGCCGAGTTCGGCCTGTCGGACAGCCAGTTCGGCCTGCTGGGCGGCATCGCCTTCGCCTCGGTCTATTCGACCCTCGCCATTCCGCTGGCGGCGCTCGCGGACCGGGCCAGCCGGGTGTGGATCATGACCGGCGCCCTGGCCGTCTGGTCCAGCTTCACCGCCCTGTGCGGCGTCGCCGGGTCGTTCAGCCAGCTTTTCCTGTTCCGCATGGGCGTCGGCGTCGGCGAGGCGGGTGGCGTGGCCCCGGCCTATTCCCTGATTTCCGACTATTTCCCCCCGAACCAGCGGGCGCGCGCCCTGGCCGGCTTCGCCTTCGGCATTCCGCTCGGCACTGCCGCCGGCACCCTGGTCGGAGGCCTGCTGGCCGCGAGCTACGGCTGGCGCACCGCCTTTATCGTGGTGGGCCTTCTGGGCCTCCTGGTCGCCCCCCTGCTGCGCCTGACCGTGAAGGACCCGGTCCGTGGCGGCACGGACGCGGCCCGTCCGCCGCAGACCGCCGCCGAGGCCGCGGCCCCGCCCGTGGTCGTGTCCGACAAGGTCGGTCGCACAGCCTCCCTGATCCTGCTGGGCCTCGGCGCCGGCTGTCTGATCCTGGCCGCGCTCAACCAGTTCGCCGGTCTCGCCGTCGGCAATGCCCTGGTCCTCGCCTTCGGCGGACTGCTGGCCATGGTGATCGGCGTGTCCTTCTGGATCGCCAAGAAGACCGCCTCCATCGTCCTGCCCAAGCGCAGCTTCTGGCTGCTGGCTCTCGGCGCCGCCTCGTCCTCGGTGTGCGGCTACGGCGTCGCGGGCTGGCTGCCGCTCTTCTTCATGCGCAGCTTCGGCCTGACCCTGGCCCAGACCAGCTGGTACTATGCCGGCATCGCCCTAATCGGCGGCATGCTCGGCATCTGGCTGGGCGGCTCCATCGCCGACAAGCTGGCGAAGCGCGGCAAGGGCGCCTACCCGCTGACCCCCGCCATCGCCTTCATCATCTCGGCGCCCTGTTTCATCGCGGCGATGAACTCGCCCTGGCTGATCGGCCTCGTCCTGCCTGGCGGCGGGTCGAACGCCCAACAGCTGATCCTGGCCTTCCTGATCTTCCTGATCCCCACGGGGCTGAACCTGGCCTGGCTGGGCCCGATCACGGCGGCGATCCAGCATATCGCCCCCGCCCCCATGCGCTCGACCGCCTCGGCCATCTTCCTGCTGTTCAACAACCTGCTCGGGATCGCGGTCGGCTTCTATTATTTCGGCTGGATGAGCGACCTGCTGGCGCCGCGGTTCGGCGAGGAGAGCCTGCGCTGGGCTATCTATACCGGCATGGGCTTCTATCTGATGGCGGCTGTTCTGCTGTTCGGCGCCTCGCGCACTCTGAAGCGCGATTGGGTCGACTAGTCCGCCGGTGATTTCGGCTACGGATTCCCTGCCAATTCCGGTGAGTTCGGCTACGCATTGACTGCTGTTTTCGGCGATTTCGGTTACGGCAAACGTCGCAGACCGTGTGAAGACCGCAGTCCCGAACCGCAGAAACCGCAATTCCGATCGGGCCGACGGCGTGGCTTGCTCCGTCAGACGGTTGCACCTGCGAAGCGGCCACGCCTATAAGCGCGGCCAATCCTTCCCAGCGATCGCGGCGGTCTCCCCATGAACATTCACGAATACCAGGCCAAGCAGGTCCTGAAGGGCTTTGGCGCGCCGGTCGCCGAGGGCGTCGCCGTGACCTCGGTCGATCAGGTCGAGGCCGCCGCGCGGTCGCTGCCCGGCCCGCTGTATGTCGTGAAGTCGCAGATCCACGCCGGCGGGCGCGGCAAGGGCAAGTTCAAGGAACTGGGCCCCGACGCCAAGGGCGGCGTTCGCCTGGCCTTCTCGGTCGAGGAAGCCGTGGCGCATGCGAAAGAGATGCTGGGCAACACCCTGGTCACCGCCCAGACCGGCGAGGCGGGCAAACAGGTCAACCGCCTGTACATCGAGGACGGCGCCGACATCGAGCGCGAGCTGTACTGCTCGCTGCTGGTCGACCGCGCGCATGGCCGCATCGCCTATGTCGTCTCGACCGAGGGCGGCATGGACATCGAGGCCGTCGCCCATGACACGCCCGAGAAGATCCAGACCATCGTCATCGACCCGGAAACGGGCGTGACCGAGGCCGACGTCGCCGCCATCAACGCCGCCTATGGCCTGACCGGCGCGGCCGCCGAGGACGGCAAGTCGCTGTTCCCCATTCTCTACAAGGCCTTCGTCGAGACCGACATGGCGATGCTGGAGGTCAATCCGCTGATCGTCATGAAGGACGGCCATCTGCGCGTCCTCGACGCCAAGGTCAGCTTCGACGGCAACGCCCTGTTCCGCCACGACGACATGAAGGCGCTGCGCGACGAGACCGAGGAAGACGCCAAGGAGATCGAGGCGTCCAAATGGGACCTCGCCTATGTCTCGCTGGACGGCAACATCGGCTGCATGGTCAACGGCGCGGGCCTGGCCATGGCGACGATGGACATCATCAAGCTGTACGGCAAGGAGCCCGCCAACTTCTGCGACGTCGGCGGCGGCGCCGGCAAGGAGAAGGTCGCGGCGGCCTTCAAGATCATCACTGCCGACCCGGCCGTCCAGGGCATCCTGGTCAATATCTTCGGCGGGATCATGAAATGCGACGTCATCGCCGAAGGCGTGGTCGCGGCCGTGAAGGAAGTGGGCCTGAAGGTGCCGCTGGTCGTCCGTCTGGAAGGCACGAATGCCGAATTGGGCAAGAAGATCCTCAAGGAGTCGGGCCTCGACATTACCCCCGCCGACGACCTCGACGACGCCGCCCAGAAGATCGTCGCGGCGGTCGGCTGAGGCTGACGCCTCACCACCGACCGTCCCGCTGACCGAATAGCCAGAGCAGACCCATGTCCATCCTCGTCGACAAGAACACCAAGATCATCGTCCAGGGCCTGACCGGCAAGACGGGCGGGTTCCACACCGAACAGGCCCTGGCCTATCACGGCACCCAGATGGTCGGCGGCGTGCATCCGACCAAGGGCGGCCAGACCTGGACCGGGTCGCACGGCGAGACCCTGCCGATCTACGCCTCGGTCGCCGAAGCCAGGAACGCCACGGGCGCCGACGCCTCGGTGATCTACGTCCCGCCGGCGGGCGCCGCCGCCGCCATCATCGAGGCCATCGAGGCCGGGATCCCCTTCATCACCTGCATCACCGAAGGCATCCCGGTGCTGGACATGGTCAAGGTCAAGCGCCGGCTGGAAGACTCCGGGTCGCGCCTGCTGGGCCCCAACTGCCCGGGCATCCTGACCCCGGACGAATGCAAGATCGGCATCATGCCGGGCTCCATCTTCAAGAAGGGCTCGGTCGGCATCGTGTCGCGTTCGGGCACCCTGACCTATGAGGCCGTGTTCCAGACGACCAACGAAGGCCTGGGCCAGACCACGGCGGTCGGCATCGGCGGCGACCCGGTCAAGGGCACCGAATTCATCGACGTGCTGGAGCTGTTCCTGGCCGACCCGGAAACCACCTCGATTATCATGATCGGCGAGATCGGCGGCGGCGCCGAGGAAGACGCCGCCCAGTTCCTGATCGACGAGGCCAAAAAGGGCCGCTCCAAGCCGATGGCCGGCTTCATCGCCGGTCGGACCGCCCCGAAGGGCCGCACCATGGGCCACGCCGGCGCCGTCGTCTCGGGCGGCAAGGGCGATGCGGAATCCAAGATCGCCGCCATGGAGGCCGCCGGCATCCGCATGTCGGAATCGCCGGCCCGCCTGGGCAAGACGCTGGTGGAAGTGCTGAAGGGTTAATCTTTCTCTCCGTGCACCCCGGCGAAGGCCGGGGTCCAGATCGCGGATTCAGGCGGCCTGGATTTCTCGCCGCGCTGCCTGCTTCTGAGGCTCGGCCTTCCATCTGGATCCCGGCCTTCGCCGGGATGCACGGTGAAAGATCAGGCGGGCCGCGCATCGATCGTGCGGCGAAATGACATCAAAGACGCCCTCGGTTCGCGCCGGGGGCGTTTTTCTTTGAGCTTTCAGCGAATTTCTTCGCCCTTAGCCCCGGTTCGGTCATGACCCATAAGGAAACAGCGCCTATATGATCCGCGCCGGCCTCACGCGGATGTGACCGCTCAGAAACCCGAGGCCGAAGCGGGACGACGAATACTATGGCGGACGATGCCGGTCGGCTGAACCAGGTCTTTGCCGAGACCAGCTTCCTCTACGGCTCCAATGCCGCCTTCATCGAAGGGCTCCACGACAAATGGGCGGCTGATCCGTCCAGCGTCTCGGCCGAATGGCGCGGCTTCTTCGACCAGCTTCGCGACACCGCCGCGACCGTGCAGGCCTCCTCGGCCGCCGGAAGCTGGGGCCGGTCGGGGGTCTCCGAGCCGACGGAAGAGACCGGCGTCTTCGACGGCCGTTGGCCCGCGCCGAAGCCCGATCCCAAGGCCAGGCCTGCGGCCGCTGCTCCGGCCGCGCCCGCCGCCGCCTCTCCCGCCCCGTCGGGCGCTTCGGCGGCCGAAGTCCGCGCCGCCGCCCATGATTCCATCCGCGTCCTGATGCTGATCCGCACCTACCGCGTGCGCGGTCACCTGCAGGCGACGCTGGACCCGCTGGGCATCGAGGCGGCGACCAGCAATCCCGAGCTGACGCCGGAGTTCTACGGCTTCACCGAAGCCGACATGGACCGTCCGATCTATCTGGACGGCGTACTGGGTCTGGACACGGGCACCATCCGCGAGGTGATGGCCGTCCTGAAGCGCACCTACTGCGGCAATATCGGCATCCAGTTCATGCATATCGCCGAGCCGGACGAGAAGTCCTGGCTCCAGCAGCGGTTCGAGGGCCCTGACGCCTTCGAGAAGAACGGCTTCACCAAGGAAGGCAAGATCGCCATCCTCAACAAGCTGATCGAGGCCGAGGGCTTCGAACGCTTCCTGCACAAACGCTTCCCCGGCACCAAGCGGTTCGGCCTGGACGGCGCCGAGGCCATGGTCCCGGCCATGGAGCAGATGATCAAGCGCGGCGGCGCCCTCGGTGTCGACGACATGGTCTTCGGCATGGCCCACCGCGGCCGTCTGAACATGCTCGCGGCCGTCATGGGCAAGCCCTACAGGGCCATCTTCCACGAGTTCCAGGGCGGCTCGACCGTGCCGTCGGACATCGAGGGATCGGGCGACGTCAAATACCATATGGGCGCCTCGTCGGACCGCGAGTTCGACGGCAACCACGTCCACCTGTCGCTGACGGCCAACCCGTCGCACCTGGAGATCGTCAACCCGGTCGTTCTGGGCAAGGCGCGCGCCAAACAGGCCTTCGACATCCGCGAGGCCAACAAGGGCCTGCCGGAAAGCCAGTGGGCGCTGGACCGCTCCAAGGTCATGCCGGTCCTGATCCACGGCGACGCCGCCTTCGCCGGTCAGGGCGTGGTCGCCGAATGCTTCGCCCTGATGGGGCTGAAGGGCTACCGCACCGGCGGGACGATGCATTTCGTCATCAACAACCAGATCGGCTTCACGACCTCGCCTCGCAACAGTCGCTCGACGCCCTATCCGTCGGACGTCGCCCTGATGGTCCAGGCGCCCATCTTCCACGTCAACGGCGACGACCCCGAAGCGGTCGTCTTCGCCGCCAAGGTGGCCACGGAATACCGCCAGAAGTTCAAGAAGGACGTGGTGGTGGACATGTTCTGCTACCGCCGCTTCGGCCACAATGAAGGCGACGACCCGACCTTCACCCAGCCGATCATGTACGCGAAGATCCGGTCGCTGCCGTCGACGCGCGAGATCTATTCGAAGCGTCTGGTCGAGGAGGGCGTGATCACCCAGGCCGAGGTCGATGCCGAACTGGCGCGGTTCGAGGCCTATCTCGACGCGCAGTTCGAGGCCGGCAAGACCTTCAAAGCCGACAAGGCCGACTGGCTCGACGGCCAGTGGAAGGGCGTGGGCCTGCCCGACGGCGAGGAGCGACGCGGCGAGACCGCCGTGCCGGAAGCGAAGCTCAAGGATCTCGGGCATCGCCTGACGACCATTCCGAACCAGGTCGACATCCACAAGACGCTGAAGCGGGTCATCGAGGCGCGCCGCGAGATGATCGACACGGGTCAGAACATCGACTGGGCCACCGCCGAGAGCCTGGCCTTCGGCTCGCTGGTGTCGGAAGGCTTCCCCGTCCGTCTGTCGGGTCAGGACTCGATGCGCGGCACCTTCTCCCAGCGCCACTCGGGCATCGTCGACCAGACCACCGAGGACCGCTACGTCCCGCTGAACAACCTCGGCGGCGACCAGGCCCATTTCGAGGTCATCGACTCGGCCCTGTCGGAAGAGGCTGTGCTGGGATTCGAGTACGGCTACGCGCTGAGCGACCCCAACACGATGGTGATGTGGGAGGCCCAGTTCGGCGACTTCGTCAACGGCGCCCAGGTCGTGATCGACCAGTTCATCTCCTCGGGTGAACGCAAATGGCTGCGCATGTGCGGCCTGACCATGCTGCTGCCCCACGGCTATGAGGGCCAGGGTCCGGAACACTCCTCGGCCCGCCTCGAGCGGTTCCTGCAGCAGTGCGCCGAGGACAATATGCAGGTCGCCAACTGCACCACCCCGGCCAACTATTTCCACATCCTGCGTCGCCAGATGCACCGGCCGTTCCGCAAGCCGCTGATCATCATGACGCCCAAGAGCCTGCTGCGTCACAAGAAGGCGGTCTCGACCCTGAAGGATATGGCCGAGGGCTCGTCCTTCCACCGCGTCCTGCACGACGACGCCCAGACCCGGCCGGACGTCTCGGGCATCACGATCAAGGGCGACAAGGATATCCGCCGCGTGATCCTGTGCTCCGGCAAGGTCTATTACGACCTGCTGGACGCGCGCGAGAAGAAGGGGGTCACCGACGTCTATATCCTGCGCCTGGAACAGTTCTATCCGTGGCCGATCAAGTCGGTTTCGACCGAACTGGCCCGCTTCCCCAACGCCGAACTGGTCTGGTGCCAGGAAGAGCCCAAGAATATGGGCGGCTGGACCTTCGTCGATCCGTGGCTGGAACTGACGCTGGACAAGATGGACATCAAGGCGAAGCGCGCCCGCTACGTCGGTCGCCCGGCCTCCGCCTCGACCGCCGCCGGCCTGATGAGCCGACATCTGCAGGAACTCGAAAAATTCACCTCCGAGGCCCTCGCCTGACCCTGCGGAGACTGGCGGTCTCCCGCCTGTCGCCGATCTCGCCTATATGACCGCCACAGACTGAACGACCGGAAACGACACATGGCCGACATCCTGACCCCCGCCCTCGGCGAATCCGTCTCCGAGGCGACCATCGCCAAGTGGAGCAAGAAGGTCGGCGATCCGGTCCGGAAGGACGAGGTCCTGGTCGAGCTGGAAACCGACAAGGTCTCGCTGGAGGTCGTCTCGCCCTCCGACGGCACG
The DNA here is from genome assembly GCF_049896165.1 of Brevundimonas sp. TWP3-1-2b1. NCBI lineage: Bacteria > Pseudomonadati > Pseudomonadota > Alphaproteobacteria > Caulobacterales > Caulobacteraceae > Brevundimonas > Brevundimonas sp. TWP3-1-2b1. The sequence goes on from NZ_JAFCTT010000003.1 coordinate 231,392, forward strand.
CTCGGCGACATCAAATTCGCCGAGGGCGACACCGTGATGCCGGGCGCGATCCTGGGCTCTGTGACCGAAGGCGCCGCCGCCGCGAAACCGGCCGCCGCAGCACCCGCCGCTCCTGCCAGGGCCGAAGCCGCGCCGGCTCCGGCTGCCGCCGCCGCGTCCGCCTCGGTCGACATCACCATCCCCGTCATGGGCGAGAGCGTCGCCGAAGGCGCGATCGGCAAATGGTCCAGGAAGACCGGCGATGCGGTCAAGAAGGACGAGATCCTGGTCGAGATCGAGACCGACAAGGTCGCGCTCGAAATCGCTTCCCCCGCCGACGGCGTCCTGACCATCTCGGTCGACGAAGGCGCGACGGTCACGCCGGGTCAGGTCATCGGCTCCATCTCGGGCTCGGGCGGGGCTGCTGCCCCCGCTCCGGCCGCCGCCGCTGCGAAGGCCGCCAGCGCCAACGCCGGCTCGTCCCAGGTGTCCAACGACACCCTGTCGCCTGCCGTCCAGCGCGTGGTCGCCGAGAACAACCTCGACCCGAAGACCATCGCCCCGACCGGTCCGAAGGGCAACATCACCAAGGGCGACGCGCTCGCCGCTGCGGCCTCGCCCGCCCCGGCCGCCGCGGCCCAGGCCTTCACGGCTCCGGCTCCGGCGCCCGTCGCCGCCGCCCCGGCCGCTGCGCCGCGCGCCGACCAGCCTCGCGAAGAGCGGGTCAAGATGACCCGTCTGCGCCAGACCATCGCGCGCCGCCTGAAGGAATCGCAGAACACCGCCGCCCAGCTGACCACCTTCAACGAGGTGGACATGACCAACGTCATGGCCCTGCGGAACCAGTACAAGGAGGCCTTCGAGAAGGCCCACGGCGTCAAGCTGGGCTTCATGTCCTTCTTCACCAAGGCCGTCGTCGCGGCCCTGAAGGAGATCCCGGCGGTCAACGCCGAGATCGACGGCACCGACATCATCTACAAGAACCACTATGACATCGGCGTCGCCGTCGGCACCGAGAAGGGCCTGGTCGTGCCGGTCCTGCGCGACGCCGACCTCTTGACGCTGGCGGGTATCGAGAAGGGTATCGGCGCGCTCGGCAAGGACGCCCGCGACGGCAACCTGACGCTCGATCAGCTGCAGGGCGGCACCTTCACCATCACCAACGGCGGCACCTATGGCTCGCTGATGTCGACGCCGATCCTGAACGCGCCCCAGTCGGGCATCCTTGGCATGCACAATATCGTCCAGCGCCCGATGGCGGTGGACGGCCAGGTGGTGATCCGGCCGATGATGTACCTGGCGCTGAGCTACGACCACCGCATCGTCGACGGCAAGGAAGCGGTGACCTTCCTGGTGCGCGTGAAGCAGCTGCTGGAAGACCCGGCGCGGGCGCTTCTGGACCTGTAAGCGGTCCACGAGACAGAGACAGGGACGGCGGGGTCGGCAAGGTCCGCGAACTGTCGACCTGGTCGGCTAGCTTCAACCCCCTGTTCAGCCCGATTTTCCCGTTCCGTGCACCCCGGCGAAGGCCGGGGTCCAGATCACAGATTCGGGCCGCTGGGATTTGACACCGGGGATCCTGAGTATCTCAGGTTCGCCCACTGGACCCCGGCCTTCGCCGGGGTGCACGGTGAAAAGAAGTGACACAAACTGACTGCGATCGACCTTCGTCTCCGAGCGATTTTAGGCTGCGCGACTTCTCGTAGGGCACTTCTTTGGGTTGTGCATGTTTGGAGGCGCAGATGCCCATGACACAGGCCGATTCTTCAGAGCCAACACCCGTCGAATTCATCGCCAAGATTATCGACGAAGGTGACTCTCAGATCGTCGTCTTCCCCAAAGGTGTCACCTTACCCTTCAAAAGGGTCAGCTTCCGGAAGGATGGTGATCGAGTAATACTCGAAAAGGCCTCACCGCCAGTGGTCGTTTGGCTTTCCAGGCTGCGCTGGCTGAATCGAAGATAGCACGGCGTCCGTATCCGCCCCCAGGCGAGGCGGCGCCGCGTCGTAGCGCACCGGGGTTTCCGACAACCGGATCGGCGAGGCCACGGTTCGCGTCGGCGCCGACAGGTCTGCCCGCTCCAGCATGATCTCCAGCCCGCGATGCTTCGCCTGGGGCTCGTCGAAGACCTGGTCGATGGTGTTGACGGGGCCGCAGGGGACGCCCGCCGGCTCCAGTCGCGCCATCAACTCGCCCTTGGTCCAGCCCGAGGTGACGGCCGAGAGGGCCGCGACCAGTTCGATCCGATGCTCGATCCGCCCGGCGTTGCCGGCATAGCGTTCGTCGCTCGCCAGGCCCTCCAGGTCCAGCACGCCGCACAGGTTCCGGTACTGGCCGTCGTTGCCGACTGCGATCACCACCATGCCGTCCGAACAGGGGAAGGGCTGATAGGGGACGAGGTTGGGGTGGGCGTTGCCCATCCGGGTCGGGGCGACGCCGGAAACGAAATAGTTCGTCGCCTGATTGGCCAGCATGGCCGCCTGGACGTCGAACAGGGCAATGTCGACGTGCTGGCCCTGACCGGTCGCCCGCGCATGCAGCAGGGCGGCGAGAATGGCGTTGGAGGCATAGAGGCCGGTCGCCAGATCGACGACGGCGACCCCGACCTTCATCGGTTCGGCGCCGGGCGCCCCGTCCGGCTGGCCGGTCACGCTCATCAGACCGCCCATGGCCTGGATCATATAGTCGTAGCCGGCCTGACCCGCGCGCGGGCCGGTCTGGCCGAAGCCGGTGATCGAGCAATAGACGAGCTTCGGATGGGTCGCTGCGAGCGAGGCGTAGTCGAGGCCGTATTTCTTCAGGCCGCCGACCTTGAAGTTCTCGACCACGACGTCGCAGGTCGCGGCCAGTTTGCGGATGGTTTCAGCGCCTTCGGGCGAGGCGATGTCGAGTTCGACGGACTTCTTGCCCCGGTTGGCGCACAGGAAATAGGCGCTGTCGCCGCGCGTGCCGTCGGTCTTCGTGGTGAAGGGCGGGCCCCAGGCGCGGGTGTCGTCGCCGACCCCGGGGCGTTCGATCTTGATCACCTCGGCGCCGAGGTCGGCCAGGGTCTGGGTCGCCCACGGTCCCGCCAGAACGCGTGACAGGTCGAGGACGCGGACGCCCGCCAGGGCTTGAGGCGCCATTGCTAGAGCCCGGGATCGAAGGCGCCGGCGTCCCGCATCCGGGTCTCGCGGGCGATCTCGGCGCGATAGCCCAGTTCGTCGGCCATCCGCTTGATGTCCGCGGACACCGTCGTCTTGTGCAGGCCGGGAACCACGGCGTGGATGAAGGCGCAACCGGACAGCTTCGCCAGCCGCAGGCCCATGCGCGTGGCCACGCCCGCGTGGTGCGCATAGGTTTCCTCGACCTCGCGCGGGTGGTCGACGAACAGGGATTTCAAGGCGCGGATCATCTGGACAGCCTAGCTTGAGACGAGGCTCGTCTCTACCCGTCGCGCGCATTCTGGCCTAAACCGGCGCTCGAAACAGGGTCGGCGCGTCACGCGCGCGTGACAGGCCCCACAAGACGCAACCAGCGATCAGAGGACGATCCCATGGCCGACGGCGCCGCATCCGTGACCCAGACCTTCAAGTGGGACGACCCGTTCGACATGGAGAGCCGGCTGACGGAGGACGAACGCGCCATCCGCGACGCGGCCCGCACCTATGCCCGCGAACGGCTGTTGCCGCGCGTGGTCGCCGCCTTTCGGGACGAGGTCTTCGACCGCGCCATCATGACCGAGATGGGCGAGATGGGCTTCCTCGGCGCCATGCTGCCCGAACAGCACGGCGGCTCGGGCGTCAGCCATGTCGCCTATGGCTTGATCGCGCGCGAGATCGAGGCCGTCGACAGCGGCTATCGCAGCGCCATGTCGGTGCAGTCGTCCCTGGCCATGTATCCGATCTACGCCTTCGGCTCCGAAGAACAGAAGATGCGCTTCCTGCCCCGGATGGCGGCGGGTGAACTGGTCGGCTGTTTCGGCCTGACCGAAGCGGACGGCGGGTCGGACCCGGCGTCGATGAAGACCAATGCCGTGGCGGTCGACGGGGGCTACACGCTGAATGGCGGCAAATACTGGATCACCAACTCGCCGATCGCCGACCTCGCCATCGTCTGGGCCAAGCTCGACGGCGTCATCCGGGGCTTCATCGTCGAGCGTGACATGGAGGGGTTCACCACCGGCAAGATCGGCGACAAGCTGTCTCTGCGCGCCTCGGTCACCGGCGACATCGGGCTGAACGACGTGTTCGTGCCCGAGGCCAATCTGCTGCCGGGGGTCAAGGGTCTGCGCGGGCCCTTCTCCTGCCTGAATAAGGCGCGCTACGGCATCAGCTGGGGCGCGATGGGCGCCGCCGAGTTCTGTTTCCATGCGACGCGCGACTATGTCGGCGAGCGGATGCTGTTCGGCCGGCCCCTGTCGTCGCGCCAGCTGGTGCAGAAGAAGCTGGCCGACATGCAGACCGAGATCTTCCTCGGGCTGGAGGGCGCCTATGCCTTGGGTCGGTTGCTCGACACCGGCGCCTGGGTTCCCGAGGCCATCTCCCTGATGAAGCGCAACAACTGCGGCAAGGCCCTGGCCATCGCCCGCGAGGCCCGCGACATGCACGGTGGCGCGGGGATCACCGGTGAGTTGCATGTGATGCGCCACGCGATGAACCTGGAGACGGTCAACACCTATGAGGGGGCGCATGACGTGCATGCGCTGATCCTCGGACGCGCGATCACGGGCGAGAGCGCTTTCTAGGGCGGCGAGACCGGGGTCGTCTGCGAGGAAGACGGTTCGGAAGCCGCCGGATCCGATGCTGCGACCTCGGCCGCAGCCTTGAGATTCGCCTGACGGATGCGTGCGCCGTCCTCGTTGTAGAAGAAGGGCAGGAAGGCGTAGCGCGTGCCTCGTGTGACCGACGTCGCCTCGTGCACCAAGGAACAGGAGAAGATCACCGCTCCGCCGGTCGGCGGTCGATAGGTGCGGCGGCCGAATTCCGGAAACCGGAGATCGCCGCCCTCGAATTCTTCGGCGTTCAGATTGATGGAACAGGCGAACTGCCGGTGCGCCGTGCCCGGCGTGGTGTTGTCGCGGTGCGGGCGAAAATAGCCCCCGTCGCTCTCGTCATAGCTGGCGACGATGTAGCGCTCGATTCGCGTGGCCTTGAACATGAAGGCCTTCTCGATTTCCGGCAGCAGGCAGGCCGTGATCCGTGCTCTCAGGCGCTTGCGGAGCTCTTCGTCGTCGATCGGGGCGTCGGACCGCTTCTTGAAGTCGTCCACCACCAGCCGGACCTCGCCGTCGACCTTGCGCATGACGCCGGACGCCGAGCCGCCGTGGGTCTTGTAGACCGCGATCAACTCGCGGCAGAGCGCGGGCTCGAGGATGCGCGGCACGATGAGCACCGGCGCATGCAGGGGAACCCCGGCATGGTCGTCCTGACTCTGGCATCCGGCCAGAAAGCCGAAGACCCAGTCGGCCTGGGACAGCGGCGCCGAGATCAGGACGCGCAGGCTGGGATCCAGCACCACCCATTGACCCTCGGAGCCCTGCTCTGCGGGCGTGAGGCCGAAGCCCCGCGCGATCGCTCCGTCGCCATCGAGAAAATAGCGCAAGCCGGGCAACTGCTGCGTCTGGGCGTCGAAACAGGCCTGATCCCCGGTCACTCCGAAAAACAGACGCGTGCGGTCGTCGAACAAACGTCGATGGTTCTGGACCGTCGCCAGTGCCCGCATGGCGACGTCGGGATCAGCCGGGAGAAAGGCCATGAGCACGAAAAAGCCGCCGACACGATTGAACGTGTAGTCGGGCCGCCTGTGCGTCCGCCCCTGGAAGTTCGGCGCTGGCGAGCCCGGACGCAATGGCACTGTCTTCTCCTTCGGCGAACGTCCGGCGGTATATCGTTCTGACCCGCCGCCAGGTCCAGGAAATAGTCGCGTCCCCCGCGGGTGGCGCTTCTAGTGGGTGGCGCTTCTAGTGGGTCTCGCACCCGGTCATGCGCTGGCTCCAGCTGATGCCCGCGATGGTCCAGACGCCGTCCTTCCTGACCATGTCGAAATGGTTGGCGCCGCAGTGGACGACCGCGCCGTCGACCTTGAACAGATAGCGGCCGAAGACCGAGGCCACATCGCCGTCGATGGCGATGATCGGGTCGGGCATGACCTCCTCGAACCGCTCGGCGCCGGGACGCAGGCCGGCGGCGAACTCGGCGCCCGTCAGACGGCGGATCGAGCGGGTTCCGTCGGGCCGTTCCAGCGCCACGATCATCCGGGCCTCGGGATCGAAATGGGGGGCCAGAAGGCTCCCGTCGCGCGCCGCCAGCGCTGCGAAGGTGGCCTTGACCGGGGCCATGACAGCGACCGCCTCGGCCGAGGCCGGGTCGGCGGGCGTGGTGGCCTGGAGCGCGAGGGCAGCGGCGAGGGCGAGCAGGGTCATGGCGATCGTCCCGTCCGGCGCCGGGTCGCGCCGAACGCGATGCTATCACGCCGCCCGGACCCGACAAGCCGCGCCCCACGACCCTGTCTCGTCAGGAAGGATCAGCGGCGCGGGCGGGCCGAAAGCCCCAGGATCAGAGGGCCGGGCCGGTTTGTTCTGGCGACCGTGCAGACTAAGCTGGCGGGAAGTCGGGTCGGGGAAACAGGCGTATGAGCAGCACGGACATCGAACAGGCGGCGGACACCGATCCCTTCGCGGCCCTGGCGGAGGTGTTCGCGGGCCGTCGCGCCCTGGTGCTGGAGGACGATCCGGCCCTGGCCGAACATGTCTCCGACCGCCTGCTGCGCGCTGGATTCGAGGCCGTGGACTGTGTCGATGCGGGCGAGCAGGCGCTGAGCGCGGCCGCGGCCCATGCCTATGACATTCTAATTCTCGACCGGCTGACCAAGGGGCTGGACGGTCTGGAGACGCTGAAGCGGCTGCGCACCTCGTCAGGTCCGTCCTCGGACGCCCCCGCCCTGATGCTGACCGCCCTGACCGGGGAGCGCCAGCGGGTCGAAGGCCTGCTGGGCGGGGCCGACGACTATCTGTCCAAGCCGATCGGCGACGAGGAGCTGTTGGCCCGGATCGCGGCCCAGCTGCGTCGCGTGGCCCGCCGCGCCAAACCGGCCAACGCCGACCTGATCAACGGCCCGTTCCGCCTGTCGCCGGGCGCCCGCACCGTCAAGCTGACGGTCGAGGGGACCGAGCGGCTGATCGACCTGTCGCCGCTCGAGTTCGCCATCGTCTCGGAGCTGATGACCGCGCGCGGCCAGCCGGTGACCAAGACCATGCTGTGGGACCGCTGCTGGGTTGAATGGACCTTCCTGCCCGACAATTTCGTCAACATCATCGACGCCCGCATCTCGGCCCTGCGTCGCCGGCTGAAGGAACAGGCGCCGGAGCTGGGCGAGGACCTGCACCCCCTGATCGTCTCGGCCCGCAGCCAGAGCCTGATCTTCCGCGATCTCGACGCGGCGTGACCAGCAAAAGTGTCAGCGGTTTTGCGCCCGGGTCACGCCTTGGGAAATGGGTGAGCCTTTGAGTCGACTGGCCGCGATCTGGAAAAGGATCCAGCCGTCCGGCCTCATGGCCTGGATGGCGCGCCGGACCCTGACCCAGCTCGCCTCCGGTCTGGCCATCCTGGCGGCCGTCGCCCTGACCGGATCGCTGGTGGTGACCGGGCAGGCGGCGCGGCTGGACCAGCGCCAGCAGGCGGCCCTGTCGGCGCTCGACGACTTCGGCGCCATGGCGTCGAAGCTGCCGGCCGACACCTCAATGGACGCCTCGGCCATGACCGAGGGCGATGCCGCCTATATGTCGGCCTTCCTCAGCGCCTTCCAGGACGGGCCGACCCGGAATGTCACAACTTTGGAACAGACCTGTCGCACCGGCCAGGGCGGGGCGGGCGTGCGCTTCATCCGCGCCCCGGTCGGCAAGCCGGCCGGGCTGCTGGCGCTGGAGACCGTGCGGGCCGAGCGGATGACGCGGCTGGGCGACGGCGTCTTCCTGATCCGGCTCGAGGCCGGCCAGCTCTGCCTGACGCGCAGCGTCGACGTCATCGTGGTCAAGCGGCCGATCGGGTCGCTGTCCATCATCGTCGGCCGGGTGGTCGATCCGGCCGGTGTCGCCTGGCGCTGGGCGGTCCTGGCGGTGGCCCTGACCGGCGCCCTGATCCTGGTGTCCGGCCTCACCGCGGCCCTGTTCGCCCGCCAGCGCCTGACCAGCGCCATCGCCGAGGTCAGCCTGGTGCTGGACCGCGCCGCCCTGGGCGACTTCTCGCGCCGCGCGCCCGATGTGGCTGTGGCGCCGGAGCTGACGCAGCTGTCAAACCAGGTGAACCGTACCCTGGACCGGCTGGAAGAACTGTTGAGCTGGCTGCGCGATTCCGCCGACCAGCTGGCGCACGATTTCCGGACCCCGCTGGCCCGCGCCTCCGTCCGTCTCGACAAGCTGATGGAGACCGAGGATCCGGTCGAGCGGAAGCGGCTGGGCGAGGCGGCGGGGCGGGACATCGCCGAGATCACCCGGGCCATGAACGAGGCCATGGCGCTGCGCGACGGCGAGGCCTGGCTGTTCGAGAGCGTGCGGCTGGATGTGCTGGCCGAGGCGGCGGTGGAACTCTATCAGCCCATCGCCGACATCCGCGACATCCGGATCGTCGCCGAGGGGGAGCCGGTCTCGGTGCTGGGCGTGCGGTCCCTGCTGCAGCGCGCCGTGGCCAACCTCGTCGACAATGCGGTGAAGTTCTCGCCCGACGGCGGCGTTGTGACCCTGCGCGCCTGGGAATGCGATGAGGGTCCGTGCCTGTCGGTCGGCGATCAGGGGCCCGGCATGTCCGGCAGCCAGCCCGCCATGCCGCGCGCCAAGGACAGTCATGGCATGGGACTGGCCTTCGTGCGGGCGATCCTGCGTCGCCACGGCGGCCGGATGACGATTGATGACGCGCGCCCCGGAGCCATCGTCACGGCAAGGTTCTCACGCTAGGCTCCGACCAACCATTGGGGATACACCATGATGCGCCTTCGCCTCCTGACCGGTTCGGCCCTCGCCCTGACGCTGCTCGGCGCCGTCGGCGGCGTCGCCCAGGCCCAGACCGCGCCGGAGTTCCCCATCCCCTACGACAGCCGCCGCGGCGTGTTCAGCTTCGCGACCGGGCTGGAGCGGTCCCTGCCGGCTGTGGTCCAGGTGACGACGCTCGGCATGTCGGCGGGGCCGACCACCGGCGAGACTGAACCAACCCCCGTCTCCAGCGGCTCCGGCGTCATCATCGACGCCGCCAACGGCATCATCGTCACCAACCATCACGTCATCGAGGACGGTCAGAAATTCCGCGTCGACATGACCGACGGACGTCTGGTCGACGCCACCCTGATCGGGTCCGACAAGGCGACGGATATCGCGGTCCTGCAGATCCGCGCCCCGGGCCTGTCGCAGGTGGAGACGGTGGATTCCGACACCCTGCGTACGGGCGACCTAGCCTTCGCGGTCGGCTATCCGCTCGGCCTCGACCAGACCCTGACCATGGGCGTGATCTCGGGCCTCGGCCGGTCCGGCATGGGCGACGCGGTCGAGGACTATATCCAGACCGACGCGGCCGTGAACTCGGGCAATTCGGGCGGGCCGCTGCTGGACAGCCGGGGCCGGCTGATCGGCATCAACACCTCGATCCTGTCGGGCGACATCGGTGGCGGAAACGACGGCATCGCCTTCGCCGTCCCGACCCGCATCCTGCTGTTCGTGGTCGAACAACTGCGCGCCAACGGCGAGGTCACGCGCGGCCGCATCGGCGCGACCCTGGGCTCGCTGAACGCCGAGCGCGCTGTCGAGGCGGGCCTCGGCTTCGTGCGCGGCGCCATCGTCGAGGATGTCCTGCCCGGCTCTCCGGCCGAGCGCGCCGGCCTGCAGCGCGGCGACATCATCACCCGCATCCAGAACCGCCCGGTCGCCAACGCCGGCTCGGTGCAGGCCACGGTGGGCATCGCACCTCCGGGAACCCGGATCGCTCTCGTCTATTTGCGCGACGGGCACGAGGCGACCACGGCGCTGAACGTCGAGGTCCTGTCGACCGATCCGGTCCAGGTCGGCTCGACCTCGCTCCAGGCCTACGGCGCCAATTTCCGCGACGTGAAGTCCTCTGACGGGATCAGCGCATCGGGCGCCCTGGTCGTGGCGGTCGAGGGCGGTTCAGCTGCGGCCCAGCAGGACCTGCGCGCCGGCGACCTGGTCACCGCCGCCAACGGCATGTCGGTGACGGGCTTTTCGGAGCTGGGGCGTGCGCTCGGCACCGGCGGTGGCGCGACCCTGACGGTCCAGCGCAGTGGCGAAGAGGTCGAGATCGTCATCCCCGCGGCGGACTGAGGCGGCTTCTCGATCCGTGCCCCCCGGCGAAGGCCGGGGTCCAGACGGCGAATGCCGATGGTCGTGGTGAAGACCAGTGCGTGATCCCTGCTGACCGAGTCCGTGATCTGGACCCCGGCCTTCGCCGGGGTGCACGGAGTATGGGTAAGCCCGCGCTCAAGCAGTGAGCGACCGCGTCGCGAGCGATAGCGCCCAAACAACAATGCTGTGTGGCGCTACGCGCCACACAGTAAAACGCCCGCCTTGCCGGAGGGGGGAGGGAGGCAGGACGGGCGTCTCGCTTTGGAGGAAGCGTCGGCCTGGCGAAGCCTAAATACGGCAACATCCAGGGGGGCTGGGGGGGCTGTTCAGGATCCGGGACGCTTCCGAACTCCGTCAGGCCGACGCTCACTGTTTCGCTGTCCAACCGGGCCGACGAAGGACCGAAACGGGGCCATTTCGTGTCGTGGATAATTTGTTGGTCAGGCGAGGCGTCGGGCGGCGCTGGCGTTTGTCCGAACCGCGCCTAGATTGATTGCAATGACCTTCGATTCCTCCTCCGCTGAAGGCGGTCCGCAACCGTCGTCCGTCTTCTTCGAGCGGCGCGAGCTGGACCTGATCCTTCGGGTCTACGGCCGCATGGTGGCCCAGGCCGAATGGCGCGACTATGCCATGGTCGGGGGCAGGGAGGCGGCCGAGTTCGCCGTCTTCCGCCGCTCCGGCGACGCCCCCGCCTATCGCATCGAGAAACGCCCGGCGCTCCAGACCCGCCAGGGCCAGTGGTCGGTCATCGGCGAGGGCGGCGTCGTCCTGAAGCGCGGTCGCGAGCTGCCGCAGGTGCTGCGCGTCTTCGACAGCCGCAAATTCCAGGTGGTGGAATAGCAAAAAGCCCCGGCCTTTCGACCGGGGCTTTCGATTGTTCAGCCTGTGCGCGCCTTGCGGAGGCTCGCGGCCTGAGCCTAGTTCCGGTTACCGCCCATGAAGGCCAGCAGGAACTGGAACAGGTTCACGAAGTTGATGAACAGGCTCAGCGCGCCGAAGCCGGTGGCCACGCCCATCGCCGCGTGATCGCCGCCAAGCTGGTAGTAGGTCATCTTCAGACGCTGGGTGTCGTAGGCGATCAAACCCGAGAAGATCAGCACGCCCAAGCCCGAGATGATCAGGGCCATCGTCCCCGACTGCATGAACATGTTCACGACCGAGGCGATGATCAGGCCGATCACGCCCATGATCAGGAACGACCCCATGGCCGTCAGATCCTTCTTGGTCGTGTAGCCGATCAGGCTCAGCGCGCCGAAGGCGGCGGCCGTCACGAAGAAGGTGGAGGCGATCGAACCGCCCGTATAGCGCAGGAACAGGACGCCCAGCCCCGCGCCGATCGAGGCGACGACGGCCCAGTACAGCAGGTTCACGCCGCCGGCCGTGGGGTTCTTCATGAAGAACATCGAGCCGAACAGCAGCACCAGAGGCAGGAACTGGACGATCATGCCCAGCACCGTCATGCCGACGCGACCGTCAGGTCCCACGGCGAACAGCAGTTGCTGCACCGCCGGCACATTGCCGGTGGCGTAGGCGAGGGCGCCGGCGACCACGAGGCCGAGGGCGAGCTTGTTGTAGACGCCCAGCATGAAGCTGCGCAGGCCCGCGTCCACGGCCATGTCGGCCTTGGCCGGAGCCGGCGTCGAGTAGCCGTTTCTGAAGTCGCTCATCGCGAGTGTCTTCTCCCATTGAGGCGACGGGAAATTCCCGGCGCCGAAGCCGGAAATATCGGGCTCTGCGACCCCCTGCGCAAGGGATCGATCGCCGCAGGGGTTCCCGACGCTTTCCGGCCTTCACGCGAGCCGCTACGAACGGTCGCATGCTGCGACTGTTCACCGCCGTTCCGATCCCCTTCGACGTGGCCGAGACGCTCGGCCGCCGCCAGACCGGCCTGCCCGGCGCAAAATGGCGGGGGGCCGAGGCGCTCCACGTTACCCTGGCCTTCTACGGCGGTGTGGACGAGCGCCGCGTCGACGATCTGGCCGCCGAACTGGCCCGGATCCCGGGCGGCGTCTTCGATATCGAACTGAAGGGCGTGGGCGCCTTCGGCGATGCGCATCGCAGCCACACATTGTGGGCGGGGCTGGAACCTTCGGAGCGACTCAACGTCCTCGCGGGTCGCTGCAAGTCGGCGGCCGAGCGCGCCGGCGTCACCATGGAGCCCCGACTCTATCGCCCCCACCTCACCCTCGCCTACCTGAAGACCCAGACCAATCCGGACCGGATCGGGGCCTGGATCACCAACCACAACCTGCTGCATTCCCCGCCGATCCGCGTCGATCGCTTCGGCCTGTATTCCAGCGTTCTGAGCGACGACGGCAGCCACTACGAACTGGAACGGGAGTATCCGCTGTGACTGCGCCCGGCCCCACGATCAAGACCGAACGCCTGATCCTGCGCCCGCCGGCGATGGAGGATTTCCCGCGCTGGTGCGATTTCCAGGGCGACGCCGAGACGACCCGTTTCATCGGCGGTCCCAAGAGTCCGGCCGAGGTCTGGCGGGTCCTGATGTCGGTCGCCGGAGCCTGGGCCCTGACCGGCGAAGGCTTCTTCTCGGTGATCGAGAAATCGACCGGCCAGTGGATCGGCCGCATCGGCCCGTGGAACCCGCACGGCTGGCCCGGGCCGGAAGTGGGCTGGAGCCTGCACAGGGACGCCATGGGCAAGGGCTATGCGCTGGAGGCGGCCGTGGCGACCATGGACTACGCCTTCGACGTGCTGGGCTGGGACGACGTCATCCACTCCATCCATCCCGACAATATCGCGTCCCAACAGCTGGCCGCGCGCCTGGGCTCGGCCAATCGCGGCCGGGGTCGACTGCCGCCGCCGTTCGAGGAGTCCTGCGTCGATCTGTGGGGTCAGACAAGAGCGGAATGGGCCGTGAACCGGAAGCGGTTCACGGCTTGAAGGCGGAACGCAACCGGAACATAAGTGTCGGATGCCCGCCGCTGCTGTTCATCTCGAACTCGTCTTCAGCCGTCCGGAGACCACCCTGGGCGTCACGCGCGGGGCTGCGAGGCTGCTGGCCGACATGGGCTATGCCCCGCTGCTGGAGGTATGCCTGCCGAACGGCCGTCGCGCCGATGTCATGGCTCTGGGACGCAAGGGCGACATCGTCATCGTCGAGGTGAAGTCGGGGATCGCGGACTATCGTGTCGATCGCAAATGGCCGCAGTACGCCCCCTTCTGCGATGCCTTCTTCTTTGCGGTGGCTCCCGAGTTTCCGGAAGGGGTGCTGCCGACTGAGCCGGGTCTGATCGTCGCCGATGCTTTCGGCGGGGCCGTGGTGCGGGATGCGCCTGTGCTGACCCTGGCTCCGGCGAGGCGGAAGGCGCTGACGATCGCCTTCGGGCGTCTGGCGGCGATGCGGACGGTGCGAGACCCTCTCCCATAGGGAGAGGGCGGTGCAGAACAGGATTCAATCGACATTCGGCCTTGTCATCCCGGAAATCGCGCTGGCGATTATCCGGGACGAAAAGCCATCTGTTCGTCCCTCCCGGAAGACGCGAAGCGGCTGTCCGGGAGACAGCAAAGGGCGGTCGGGCTTTCTCCCGGACAATCGCCGACGCGATTTCCGGGAGTCTGACGCTCAGCGTTCAGCGTCCCGGCTCTCCGCTTCGCTGCGACCGGGATGACAAGCGTCTGGAACGCTGAATGCCGATTGAGCCTACCTCGGAGCCCGCTTGGCCAGGATGCGTTGCAGCGTCCGGCGGTGCATGCCGAGGCGGCGCGCAGTCTCGGAGACATTGTGGTCGCACAGCTCGTAGACCCGCTGGATATGCTCCCAGCGCACCCGGTCGGCGCTCATCGGGTTCTCGGGCGGTTCGGGCGAGTCGCCGGTGGCGAGCAGGGCCTTGACCACGTCGTCGGCGTCGGCGGGCTTGGACAGATAGTCGACGGCCCCGGCCTTCACCGCCGCCACGGCCGTGGCGATGGCGCCGTAGCCGGTCAGCATGACGATACGGGCGTCGTCGCGGCGCTCGCGAATGGCCTCGACGACCTTCAGGCCGTTGCCGTCCTCAAGCCGCATGTCCAGCACGGCGAAGGCCGGCTGATAGGTCCGGAGGAGCTCGGTCGCCTCGCCGACCGATCCCGCCGTGGTCACCTGGAACCCACGAGCCTCCAGCGCCCGGCCCAGACGCGTGCGCAGCGCCTGGTCGTCGTCCAGCAGCAACAGGGAACGGTCCGGGAGCCCGGCGATGCGGTCTTCCATATTGCCGGAGTTGAGAGGCGGGGTGGCAGTCGTCATGGCGGGAGTTTCTCCTGCCCCACCAAGTCGGCTTCCCGCGCCGACGGGTCAAGCGGTGCGGCGATGGATCGCAGGCCGGCGTGTTCTCACGGGACCAGTTCCAGCGCGCGACGGTCCCAGCGCACGGTGACACGTGCGCCCCGGTTGATCCCCGGCCCGCCCTCGCCCTGACCGACGATCACCTTGCCGCCGGTCCGTTCCAGAAGGGTCCGCGCGATGAAGAAGCCCAACCCCATACCGCCCTGGCTCGGAACGATGTCGGGCTCCGGCGGAGGCGGCGCAGGGGTCTTGCCGCGCCGGGGCGGTCGTGCGGCGGCGGCCAGTCGCGCGGCCAGGGCCTGACGCGACTTGCCGAGCGGACGGCTGGTCACATAGGGCTCGCCGAGACGCGGCAGGATCTCGGGAGCGAAGCCCGGGCCGTCGTCCAGGACCTCGACCGTGATCCACTGTGCGTCCGCCGTCGCCCGGACCCGGACCGTCGAGGCGGCGAAATCGGCCGCATTCTCGACCAGTGCGGACAGGCCGTGGACCACTTCCGCCAGTCGCTTCACGCGCGGCTCCGCCAGGCCCCCGCGCGTGTGGACGGCCACCTTGATGTCGAGGTCGAAGCCCAGATGCGGATCGACCACCTCGTTCAGCAGGGCCTTCAGCCCGATCTCCGTATAGAGGGGGTCGCCGTCCTCGGGTCGTTGCGACAGCCGCTTGAGGATCTCGCGACAGCGTTCGGCCTGCTGCAGCATCAGGCGCGCGTCCTCGGCGATCGGCCCGTCGGCCGGCGAGGCGCGCAGCAGCTCCTTGGCCACCACCTGGATCGTCGCCAGCGGGGTGCCCAGCTCGTGCGCCGCCGCCGCCGCCAGGCCGCCCAGCGCCGCCAGCCTCTGTTCCCGTTGAAGCACGTCCTGGGTCGTGGCCAGCGCCAGCTCCAGTTTCTCGGCGTCCGCTGCCACCCGCCAGGCGTAGGCGGCGGTGAACACCACCCCCGTCGTCAGGGCCAGACCGATGCCGAACTTGTAGAGAACCGGCAGGTCGATATCCGCTCCGTTTTGCCAGGGCAGGGGCATGGACCAGAAGAACAGGGCCGTGGTCGAGGCCAGCACCATCAGGCCCAGTGTCAGGGCCTGACGCCCCGGCAGGGACGCGGCCGCCACCGTCACCGGCGCGACCAGAAGCAGGCAGAAGGGATTTTCCAGCCCGCCGGTAAAGGCCAGCAGGGCCGACAGCTGCAGGATGTCGAAGCCCAGATGGATGCCGGTCTGGCGCCCGTCGGGCAGGCGGCTGTCGACTCTCTGCAGCCGACCCATGGCCAGCAGGTTCACGATCACGCTGGCCAGGATGACCAGCAGGCACTGCCATCGCGGCAGGGGGAAGTGGAACATCGTGTCCAGCACGATCAGGGTCGCCGTCTGGCCCACGATCGCCAGCCAGCGCAGGATGATCAGCGTCCTGAGCGACAGGCCCCGGCTGCGGCGCGGCAAACTGGCCCAGTTCGGCGGCGCCGGCGGAAACTGCGACATGACGTCCTCGGGGGAGGCGTCGGGATCGGGACGGACTTCGCTCTGGTTCACACGGCGTCTATAGACCGGTCGCGCGCCCCTGTCGGCCCGGAGAGACACGATGCCACGCCGTTCCATCTTCCTGTTCGCCGGCGCCTGTTGCGCCATCGCCATCGCTCTGGCGACCGTGACGGTGATCGTCGTCACGGGACGGGACCGCGCCCAGGCCGTCGCCGAGGGGACCGCGACGGGTCAGCCGGCCGTCGGCGGTCCGTTCCAGCTCGTCAGCCAGGACGGCCAGGCGGTCGACCAGACGATGCTGGACGGCCATTGGAGCCTGGTCTTCTTCGGCTTCACCTACTGCCCGGACTTCTGCCCCACGACCCTGACCTCGCTGGAGGCGACGCGCGCCCTGCTGGGGTCGGCCGCCGACAACCTGCAGATCGTGTTCGTCTCGATCGACCCGGAGCGCGACACGCCCCGGGCGCTGAAGGACTATCTGTCGTCCGACGGCTTCCCGCCCGGCGTCATCGGCCTGACCGGCACGCCGGAACAGGTCGCCGACGCCGCCAAGGTCTATCGCGCCTATTTCCAGAAGGTCGGCGACGGCGAGGACTATACGATGAACCACTCCCTGACGGTCTATCTGATGGGCCCCGACGGCCAGTTCCGCTCTGCCCTGGGCCACGATCTGGGCCCGGAACGCTCGGCCCAGCTGATCCAGCGGGTCATGGCGCGGGGCTGACATTCCTCCCCCATCGGGGGAGCCATCGACCGCGAAGCGGTGGAGGGGCCAGCCCCACGCACCGCGTCTGGATCGGCCCCCTCCACCCCAGCGCAAGGGCGCTGCGGTCCCCCTCCCCCTGCGCTTCGCTTTGGGGAGGAATATAAATCCTTTTGCAGTGCAGCGCGTTCTATGATGGCATCACCGCTTCGGCGGGGCCGATCACAGGATTTCATGCTCTACTCCCTCCACGAGCTCGCCTATCAGTCGGCGCAGCCTTTCCGGCTCGGGGCGCAGTTCGCCCGCAAGTTCTGGACCTCGCCCTTTAACCCGGCCTCGCAGACGGCTGTCGGACGCACGGCCTATGCCTCGGCCGAGCTGTTCGAGAGCGTCACGCGCCGCTACGGCAAGCCGGCCTGGGGCCTCGAGGTCGTCACCATCAACAACCAGCCGGTGCGCACCACCGAACAGGTCATCTGGCAGAGCCCCTGGGTTCGCCTGGTGCGGTTCGCGCGCAACGTCGGCGACCTGAAGCGGGCCAGGAAGCCGGTCGCGGCGCCCAGCGTGCTGATCGTCGCGCCTCTGTCCGGGCACTACGCGACCCTGTTGCGCGGCACGGTCGAGACCTTCCTTCAGGATCACGACGTCTATGTCACCGACTGGGTCAACGCCCGTCAGGTGCCGATGCTGGAAGGCCGTTTCGACTTCCACGACTACATCGACCACGTCCGCACCATGCTGGCCCAGATCGGCCCGCGCGCCCACGTCGTCGGCGTCTGTCAGCCCGGCCCGCCTGTGCTGGCCGCCGCCGCCATCATGGCCGCCGAAAACGATCCGAACCGCCCGGCCTCCATGACCTTCATGGGCTCACCGATCGACGCGCGCCTGTCGCCGACGGTGACGAACCAGCTGGCCGAGGCCAAGCCGTTCGCCTGGTTCCAGTCGAACATGATCCACACCGTGCCCTGGCCCTACCCGGGCTTCGGCCGGGAGGTCTACCCGGGCTTCGTCCAGCTCTACAGTTTCATGTCCATGAACGAGCAGAGACACACCGACGCCCACCGGGAGTATTTCCGCCACCTGGTCGCCGGCGATGGCGACGAGGTGGAGAAGCACGAGGAATTCTACGACGAATATCTGTCGGTCCTGGACCTGACCGAGGAGTTCTATCTCCAGACCATCGACATCGTCTTCCAGTCGCACCTGCTGCCACGCGGCCTGCTGGAGCATCGGGGCGCACCGGTCGATCTGACGAAGATCACCGACATCGGCCTGATGACCGTCGAGGGCGAAAAGGACGATATCTCAGGCGTGGGCCAGACCCAGGCCGCGCATACGTTGTGCACCAACATCCCCGACGACCGACGGGTGCTTTACGTCCAGCCGGACGTCGGCCACTACGGCGTCTTCAACGGGCGGCGGTTCCGCGAGGAGATCTACACCCGCACCCGGGACTTCATCGCGGCCAATGAAAAGCTCTGCGCAGTACCAGACCGGTCAGCGGCTGCCGCTTGAGGGCGGCCACGCCCTTCGCCTGAGCGTCAATCCGCGCGCCCGGCGCATCTCGATCCGCATCGATACGCGCAAGGGTGAGGCCGTGGCCATCGCCCCGTCGGAGCGGCGGCTGGCCGATGCGGTGGCTTTCGCGCGCACCAAGTCGGCCTGGATCGCCGAGCGGCTGGCGGCGCGGCCCGGTGGCACGGCGATCGAACCCGGCGCAGTCATTCCCTATCGCGGCGGCACGGTCCCGCTGGAGGCTGCGGGCGGCGCGGGGGCGGCTCGGCTGGTGGAAGGCCCGGACGGGCTGCGCATCGTTTCGGGCGGCGAGGGCGAAGCGTTCGCCCGGCGCGTCGTCAACCTGCTGAAGCGGGCGGCGCGAGAAGCGCTCCAGACCCAAACCGATTTCCATCTTCGTGCCCTGGGCCAGAGCCCCGTGACCCTGACCATCAATGACCCGGCGTCTCGCTGGGGTTCGTGCAGTCCGGTGTCGCGCTCGATCCGCTATTCCTGGCGGGTGATCATGGCCCCGCCCGAGGTGCTCGACTATCTGGCCGCCCACGAGGTGGCCCACCTGGTCCATGCCGACCACAGCCCGGCCTATTGGTCGGTGGTCAAGGGGCTGGTCGGCGACCATCGTCCGTTCCGCGCCTGGCTGCGCGACCACGGGGCGGCGCTGCACGCCGTGGGGCGGTAGGCCTGTTCTCCCTCCCACCTGGGGGAGGGTGGCTGAGCCGAAGGCGAGGTCGGGTGGGGGCGGCCGAGCGAGCCAAACATCAACAGCTTCATCGCATCGCCAGCCGTTCCCACCCGGTCGCTTCGCGACCACCCTCCCCCGAGGGGGAGGGAAAGCAGCGCATCTGCCTCTGAAGACTCAGAAGAACAGCGGGTTGTTCTCTTTTTCCGGCCGAGCCTCGGGTTCGGGGCGCTGGTCCGGCGGGTCGTCGCGCCGGGGACGCTCGACGGGCGCGGGGTCGCGGCGGGGTTCCGCGACGGGCGCGCGCGGATCATAGGGCTCGCCCTGGTTCGGGTCGACACCGCCCGGCAGGACGGTGGAATCGCCGTAAGGGTCCTCCGCGTCGCCGATCAGGTCGCCGATCGGGTCAGGTGCGACCCAGCCGTCGGGCATGGGCGGGCCGTTAGGAATCGGCTGGACGTTCAGGCGCGGCAGGGCCGCCTCCATGAAGCCCTTCCAGATCGCCGCCGGGGCCGCACCGCCGGTCACGCCGCGCATGGCGGTGTTGTCGTCCTTGCCGACCCAGACGGCGGTGACGAAGCCGCCGGTGTAGCCGACGAACCAGGCGTCCTTGTAGTCCGAGGTCGTGCCCGTCTTGCCCGCGATGTCGCGGCCGGAGATCGCCGCCGACCGGGCCGTGCCGCTCGTCACCACGCCCCGCAGCATCTGGTTCATATAGTAGAGCGACGGATTGTTGATCGCCTGACCGGCCGCCGCGTCGCGGGCGCCGCGCTGATAGATGACCCGGCCCTGGGGGGTGCGGATGCGGCTGATGCCATAGGCCTCGACCCGACGGCCGCCATTGGCGAAGGCGTCATAGGCGGTGGCCATGTCGATCGGCGAGACCTCGACGGCCCCCAGGGCCATGGCCGGCTCCAGTCCGATGCGTGAGGAGATGCCGAGGCGGCGCGCGGCCCGGGCCACGCTGTCGCGACCGATCTGGTCGGCGACATAGGCGGCGACCGTATTGGTCGACTGGGCCACGGCCTGGGCCAAGGTCATCTCGCCAGCGAAGGTGCCGGAGTAGTTGCGCGGGCTCCAGTTGCCGATACGGACAGGCTCGTCGACCACCGGGGTCTGCGGCGTATAGCCGGCCTCCATGGCCGCCAGATAGACGAAGGGTTTCCACGCCGAGCCGGCCTGACGGCGAGCGTCGACGGCGCGGTTGAACTGGCTGTCCGCATAGGAGGCGCCGCCAATCATGGCGCGCACCCGGCCGTCGCCGTCCAGGGCCACCAGGGCCGCCTGCTCCACGCCGCGCGAGGCGTCGCGATCGAGAATGCGGCGGACATTGCGTTCGGCCGCCGTCTGCAGGGTCAGGTCCAGGGTCGTCTCGACGATCATGTCCTCGGTCGGCTCGCCGACGAGGCCGCGGATCTCCTTGTCGAGCCAGTCGACGAAATACTGGGCGTGCTGGGTCGCCAGCGTCCGCGACACGCGGACCGGCTCCAGCACGGCGGCGGCGCGTTGTTCGGGCGTGATCACCCCGGACTGCGCCATCTCGTCCAGAACGACCGTGGCGCGAGCGGCGGCGCGCTCATGCTCCGAGACCGGCGAGTAGCGCGACGGAGCCTTCAGCAGGCCGGCCAGAAGCGCGGCCTCGCCGACGGTCAGGTCCTTGGCGCCCTTGTCGAAATAGCGTTGCGATGCGGCCTCGATGCCATAGGCGCCGGCGCCGAAATAGACGCGGTTGAGATAGAGGGCGAGGATCTCCTGTTTGGAGAATTTCATCTCCAGCCAGACGGCCAGCATCAGTTCCTGCACCTTGCGGCGCAGGTTCTGGTCAGGAGTCAGGAACAGGTTCTTGGCCAGTTGCTGGGTCAGGGTCGAACCGCCCTGGACAATCCGGCCGGCGCGCATATTGGCCGCCATGGCCCGGGTCATGCCGATCGGATCGAACCCCGGATGCCAGTAGAAGCGCTGGTCCTCGATGGCGATGAAGGCGGCCGGAACATAGTCGGGCAGGGCCTCGAGATCGGCGGGCGGCGCCTGCTGCGAGCCGCGCGTGGCGATCAGGGCGCCGTTCCGGTCCAGATAGGTGATCGAGGGCTGGCGATCGATGCCGTAGAGGGCCGAGGTGTCCGGCAATCCGCGCGCGAAGACGGCGAAGAAGACCACCAGGAAGATGACGCCCCAGACGGCCAGCACCGAGCCCCAGTAGAGGACCTGCTGCAGCCGGGTGCGCGCCGGTCTGGCCCCGCCGCCCGCATTCCTGTTTCCGAACCCCGGACCGGCCATCGACATCCTCAGAAACCCCGGCCGTCATAGCCGTTCGCATCGCCTACCAAAACGCCGTTGTGGTGAACGGCGCGTGAAGACTTCACGTCAGCGTGATGGTCCTTTCGGCCGAAACGATGGCGCGGGTCTTAACGATCATCCATCGCGACGGGCGAGCCAGACCGAGCCGTCGTCCGCCCGGAGGCCGGGTTCAATCCAAAACCCGTGCCCGGCGAGTTCCGCTTCGTAGGCCTCGGGCTCCAGACTGCCGTGATAAAGGGGCTCGCCTCGCCATTCGCCCATGGCGTGGCCGAGGCGAGGGCCGGACGAGAACATCACCACAGACCTCGGCGCGCAGTGGGCCAGGAGAGCTGGCAGGGCCAGCCGCTGATCCTCGGGCGAGAGATGGAACAGGCTGTGCCAGGCGAGAACGCCAGCGAAGGTCTGGCCGAGCTTCAGCGTGCGCATGTCGGCCTGAAGGAAACGGCCGGCCGGCAGGTCGGCCGCCGCGTGGGCGGCGAGCCGGGCCGAGGAGTCCACGCCCGTGACCGGGAACCCTCGATCCAGCAGGGCCGCCGCCATCGGCCGCCCCGAGCCGCAGCCGACGTCGAGCACCGTGTCGCCCGGCTCCAGAGAGGCGATGAAGCGATCCAGCCAGAGCCGGTCGGCGTCGTTCAGAACCGTGCCGCGATCGGCGATCCAGTCGCTGGACCGCCGATCGTAGAGGTCGACGATGTCGGCCGCAGCATCGAAGACGCCGGGGGCGACCGGATCGCTCATTCGGCGAGGAAGGCGTCCAGCCGGGCATGGAAGGCCTCGGGCTGGTCCAGGAAGATGAAGTGGGCGCTGTCGTCGATCCGCTTCAACGCCACGCCCGGCAGGCCGGCGAAGGAGGCCTGGTAGATCATGTCGGTGATCTCGTTGGTCATCCGGGCGTCGTTGAACTTCACGTACAGGACCTCGGTCGGGGCTGTAATGCGGGCCAGTTCGGGCCGCAGGTCGGTCAGGATCAATTCCCGGAACGAGCGCGAGGAGACCTGCTGGTCACTGGTCGCCCCGTCTTCCAGCGGACCGGCGCGCTTCGATTCCGTGTTGATCATGCCGGTAATCGAGGCGGCGCCGCGGGCGTAGTAGTCGGCGGGGGCGGCGGTCGCCATGCCCTGATAGACCTGCTCGGCGACAGGCGCGATGCTCTCGGCCGTGGCGCCGGGCGCGCCGAACATGGCCCCCATGAAGGGCACCATGTCGACGACCATCAGCTTGCCGACCGCGTCCGGATGGCGGGCGGCGAGCATCATGCCGATCGTGCCGCCCATCGAATGGCCGACGACCACCGGCCTATCCAGGCCCTGTTCGGAGATGTAGCGGGCGATTTCCTCGGCCACGGGCGCGGCGACGGGTCCCTCGGCGTTGCCCTCGACCGGCGCGCCGGCGAAGCCCTGGATATGGATGCGGTGGACGCGCCATCCGCTGCCCAGATGATCGACCGTGCCCTGCCACACCTCCGGCGAGGAGCTGAGGCCGGGAATCAGGATGATGTCGCGCACGCCCGGGCCGGTTTCGCCGTCCACGCGGACGTGCATGCGGGTCGACTCGAAGTCGGCGTGGTGATGGCTGTGGTCGGCGTGCTGGGCATGACCGTCCTGGCTCAGGGACTCCATCATGTCCTCGGCGCGGGCATCGCCGACACCGGCGAAATTGGCCAGGAGGCCGAGGGCGGCGACGAGGCCGGTGAGTATCTGGCTGTCCATGATGCGTCTTCCTGACTTTGGCCGGACGATGCGCCGGCCTTTCCGACCCTAGTCGTCGCAGTTGGCGACATCGGATGCGTTCGGCAAGGCGGGAGAATGACGAAAGCTCCGGCGACGTCTAGACTGACGCCCATGAACCCTGCCGAAAGCCCCGCCGCCGTTCCCGAGGCGAAAGCCCCGCCCGCAGCCTTCGGCAAGGGGTTCGTGCTGGACACCTGGTATTTCGTCGCCTTGTCGCGCGATGTCGCAGAGGCCTCGCTGACGCGCCACGAACTGCTGGGCGAGCCGGTGCTGGTCGGGCGGACGCGCGCGGGTCAGGTCTATGCGATGCGCGACATCTGTCCGCACCGCGCCGCGCCCCTGTCGGCCGGCCGTCTGGTGCAGAAGCCGGGCGAGCCCGAGACGGTCGAGTGCTGCTACCATGGCTGGCGCTTCCGCACCGACGGGGTCTGCGCCGCCATCCCGTCGCTGGTGGACGAACAACCGTTCGAGGTCGAACGGGTCCGGGTGCGGTCCTATCCGGTGGTCGAGAGCCAGGGGATGGTGTTCGTCTTCGTCCACGCCGATCCCCGCTCGGACGCCGAGCCCGATCATCCGCCGCCGACCTTCCCCGGCGTCGTCGGCGGGGAGGCGAAACTGGTCGAGTGGATGGATTTCGACAGCCATATCGACCACGCGGTCGTCGGCCTGATGGACCCCGCCCATGGGCCCTATGTGCATCAGCAATGGTGGTGGCGCTCCGAGCAGTCGATGCACGAGAAGTCCAAGGCCTTCGAGCCGCGGGAGCTCGGCTTCGCCATGGTCCGTCACGCGCCGTCGTCGAACTCGCGCGCCTACAGGATCCTGGGCGGGGCGCCCGCCACGGAGATTAGTTTCCGCCTCCCGGGCTATCGCTGGGAACATATCCAGGTGGGGGAAAAACAGGTCCTGGCCCTGACCTGCCTTACGCCGGTGACGGAAACGAAGACGCGGATCACCCAGATCTTCTGGTCCGACCACTGGGTGTTCGGTCTCGCCAGGCCCTTCCTGAGGATGGGAGTCTCCGCCTTCCTGAAGCAGGACGGCGGGATGGTGAACCTGCAGAACGAGGGGCTGCGCTACGACCCCGCCCTGATCTGGATCGACGACGCCGACAGACAGGCGAAATGGTACCAGCAGCTCAAGCGCGAATGGCAGAAAAGCCGCGCTGAGGGGCGCGGCTTCTCCAATCCGGTCAAGCCGGCCATTTTGAAGTGGAAGAGCTGAAGGCTCTTCCCGGGACTATTTCGTGCTGACGCCGGCCAGCAGGGTGTCGACCTGGCGGCCGATATGGCCGGCCAGCTGGTCCACGGTCCAGCCGTCATAGGCGGCACGGCGGTAGTTCGACAGATAGGCGTCCCAGGTCAGCTCGGTCAGCAGGGCGATATCGGCGTCCTGCCTGATCTCGCCGGCGCCGATCCCGGCGCGCAGGATGTCGGAGATGACGTCGGTCAAGCCTTGCGTCGCGGCGCGCTGGCGGGTCTCGGCGGCGACGGGCTGGAACCACGAGCGGGCGACGATGGCCTGGAACAGCGGCAGCTGGTCGATCGAGCCGTGGTAGCCGGCGGTCAGGGCGTTGACGAGGCGATCACGGGTCGAGCCGTTGCCTGCGCCGTTGAGCATGACCTGGCCCAGACCGGCCATGTCCTCGGTCAGGACGGCCTCAAACAGTTCAGCCTTGTCCTGGAAGTTGGCGAACACCGCGCCGGTGGACATGCCCGCGCCCTTGGCGATGTCGCGGATGGTGGCGGGATCGTAGCCGCGCTCCGCGAACAGGCCGCGAGCGGCGTCCAGAACCTTCTGGCGCGTGCGCACCTTGGCGGCCTGGCGGCGATTCAGCCGGGGCTGCGCTTCGAGGTTGGAGGGGGTGGCGGTCGACGCGGACTCACGCATGAACACGAATACTCTGTGGCTGACGCTTCACGGCGGGGGTCCGCGAAGGAGATGGACAGAAGGGGCAGACACTGGGTCGGTCACGTCACGGATACGGACGTGAGATAGCGACCCGTGCAACGCCGAGCCCCGGGAGAGGCGCGCTTTCATCACGGAACGATGACCAAAATGGGTCGTGTTTCTGGTTAAGGCCTGGGGCCGGCCCGGAGCGCCCGGGTCTTGCGATTGCGCCGGGCCTCGGGGATCGCCGCCTGGAACACCGCCCGGTATTTGTCGCGACGCTCGTGGATCGAGGCCAGGACGAGCCCCATCGGCACGCCCAGGTCGACCAGGGTGTTCTCCGCCAGCTGAAGGCTGGCTTCGGTGGTCTCCGGCACCGCGTCAGTCACGCCCAGGCCATAGAGGCGCGCCGCATGGCGGTCGTCCCGGGCGCGTGCGATGACGATCAGATCGTCGCGCAGGGCGCGGGCGGCGATCACGACATCGTCGACCTTGGTCGGGGCGTCCATGGTGACGACCAGGGCCTTGATCGTGTCGATGCCGCACAGGGACAGCATCTCCGATCGGGCCGCGTCGCCGTAGGAGACGTCATAGCCGTCGCGTCGACCGGCGGCCACGGCGGCCGGATCGGTGTCCACCGCGATGAAGCTCTGGCCGTGCTCCTTGAGCATTTCGGCCACCAGCCGACCGACGCGGCCGAAGCCGACGATCAGGACGGCGGCGTCAACCATCCCCACATCGCGCACCGGACCCAGGCCGAGCGCCGGATCCCCGGCCAGAGGAACGGAATTCGCAGGAGCGCCTGCCAGCCTCTGTCCCAGCATCGCCATGAGCGGAACGGCGAACATGCTGATGGTGGCGGACACCAGCACGCTCTGGGTGAAGGCCGGGGAGGCGAGACCTTCCACCATTCCGGTATTCAGGATGACAAAGGCGAACTCGCCCGCAGGCCCCAGGACCAGGGCCGTCTCGATCGCCGAGCGTGCGCCCACACCCCACAGCCGGGCCAGCCCGAAGATCAGCCCGACCTTGATCGCGATAATGGCCAGCGCCAGGCCGAACACACCCAGAGGATTGGCGGCGACCGCATCCAGATCGAGACCGATTCCGACCCCCACGAAGAACACCCCCAGAAGCAGGCCCTTGAAAGGCTCGATGTTGACTTCGATCTCGCGGCGATACTCCGTCTCCGCAAGCAACAGGCCGGCCACAAGGGCCCCCAGGCTCATCGACAATCCAGCCGCCTGTGCCGCCACACCCGCGCCAACCACGATCAGCAAGCACAGGGCGACAAACAGCTCCTGCCGTCCGCCGCCGGATTTGGATCTGCTCTTGGCGACCGACCGGAACAGGGGACGCAGCGCCAGCCTGCCGAACATGACCAGGAGCCCCAGGCCGATGGCTGCGGGCGCGAGGGTCAGCAGCGCCGGCCCGAGGACGCCAGGCTGAACGTCTCCGCCGCTGATCGCCAGCGTGGCCAGCACGGTGACTGTGATCAGGATCGGCGCGACGGCCAGGTCCTGGGCCAGGAGCGCGGCGAAGGTCGTCCGCCCGACCGCGCCCTTCATGCGGTTTCTTTCGGCCATGACCGGCAGGACGACCGCCGTGGACGACAGCGCCAGTCCCATGCCCAGAACCGCTGAGCCCGCCAGGGGCTGGCCCAGCAGGATGAAGCCCCCGGCCAGAACGGCGGAACAGAGGACGACCTGCATCAGGCCGAAGCCGAAGACGAGCCGGCGCATCGCCTTCAGCCGTTCCCAGGACAGCTCCAGCCCTATCATGAACAGCAGAAAGGCGACGCCCAGTTCCGACAACTGGGCCAGCTGGTCGGCGTCGTCGATGGTCAGCCAGGACAGCCAGGGGACCACGTCCGCGAACCGGCCGAGCCCGTCCGGCCCCAGCAGCACGCCCGCCGCCAGGAAGCCCAGCACGGGGCTGATCTTCCAGCGATTGAACAGGGGTACGACCACCCCCGCCGCCGCCAGGAACACGACCAGGTCCTTGTAATCGCCGCCGCCGTGCCCGCCTGCCATTCGATCTCCTCGATGAGTGATCGTCACCTTAAAGGCGCAGCGTGGCGAGCGCCGAGCCGGGTTTCATGAACTTTTTTTAAGGCGACAGCCCGTGGGCCGGGCGTAGGGTCCGCGCCGAGCGCGCGACAACGGCGCGGCGACGATCCGAAACCCCAGGAAATCCTCATGAAGTCTCTGCTTATCGGCGCGGCCCTCGGCGCGCTCCTGCTGCCGGCCGCCGCCTCCGCCCAGGACCACGACCACGGCTGTATCGACGAGGCCTGCACCATCCAGTCGATCTTCCAGGAGGGCGATGCCGCCTTCACCGGTTATCGCGGCACCGAGACGCCGCACTACGGGACCTGGGGCTTCGACGCCTCCGGCATGGACCGGTCGGTGTCGCCGGGAGACAATTTCAACCGCTTCGCCAACGGCCTGGCCCTGGATCGCACGGTGATCCCGGCGGACCGCTCCAGCTACGGCATCTCCTTCGGCCTGCTGCGCGAGCTGTCGGACAACCGGGTCAAGGCGATGATCGACACCCTGGTCGCCCGCACTGACCTGCAGGCCGGCACAGACGAGCAGAAGATCGCCGACGCCTATCGGTCCTATATGGACACGGCCCGGATCGAGGCGCTCGACGCCCGGCCGCTGCAGCCCTTCCTGACCGCCATCCGCGCCGCCGACAGCCATGAGGCCCTGGCCGCCTATATGGGCCAGACGATCGGCGGACTGGGCGGCTCCTTCTTCGGCACCGGGATCACGACCGACCAGAAGGACCCGGACCGCTACGTCGTCTCGACCAGCCAGTCGGGTCTCGGCCTTCCCAACCGCGACTACTATCTGTCGCCGCTCTTCGCCGAGAAGAAGGTGAAGTACGAGGCCTATGTGGCCCAGATGCTGGAGATGATCGGCTGGGCCGATCCCGCGGGGACCGCCGCCGCCATCGTGGCCATGGAAACGAAGATCGCCGAGGCCCACTGGACCCCGGCCGAGAGCCGCGACCGCGACAGGACCTACAACGAATATACGATCCAGCGTCTGGCCGCCGACGCGCCGGGCTTCGACTGGGCCGGCTATTTCGGAGCCGCGCGCCTGGGCGACATTCCGCGCCTGATCGTGCGCCAGAACACAGCCCTGCCGAAGATCGCCGCCATCTATGCCGAGACGCCGGTCGCGACGCTGCAGGCCTGGCAGGCCTTCCAGACCGTGGACCGCGCCGCGCCTCGCCTGTCGCAGCGGTTCTCGGACGCCCAGTGGGAGTTCCGCTCGCGTGAACTGTCGGGCGCCCTGGAACAGCGCAGCCGAGACAAGCGCGGCATCAGCTTCGCCGACGGCGCCCTGGGCGAAGCGGTCGGCCGCCAGTATGTGGCCGAATATTTCCCGGCCGAATCCAAGGCCCGGATGGAACAGCTGGTCGCCAACCTGCGCACGGCGCTGAGCCAGCGCATCGAGGGCTACAGCTGGATGAGCGCCGAGACCAAGGCGGCGGCCCAGACCAAGCTGGCCAAGTTCACCGTCAAGATCGCCTATCCCGACCGCTGGCGCGACTATTCGGATCTGGAGGTCCGCGCCGACGACCTGTTCGGCAACGGCGAGCGGGCAAGCCGCTTCCGCTGGGAATACGACCTCGCCCGCCTGAATGCGCCGGTCGACAAGACCGAGTGGGGCATGACGCCCCAGACGGTGAACGCCTATTACAACTCGACCAACAACGAGATCGTCTTCCCGGCGGCGATCCTGCAACCGCCGTTCTTCGACCCGGAGGCCGACCCGGCCATCAACTATGGCGGCATCGGCGCGGTGATCGGCCACGAGATCGGCCACGGCTTTGACGATCAGGGCCGCAAGTCGGACGGCGACGGCGTGCTGCGCGACTGGTGGACCCCGGCCGATGCGACAGCCTTCAACGCCCTGACCACCCGTCTGGGCGCCCAGTACGGCGCCTATGAGCCCCTGCCCGGCCACTTCATCAATCCGGGCCTGACCATGGGTGAGAACATCGGCGACGCCTCGGGCGTGGCCGTGGGTCTGGAGGCCTATCAACTGTCCCTGAACGGCGCCGAGGCTCCGGTTCTGGACGGCTTCACCGGCGACCAGCGCTTCTTCCTCGGCTGGGCCCAGGTCTGGCAGTCGAAGTCGCGCGAGGACGCCCTCAAGAACCGCATCGCCACCGACTCGCACTCGCCCGACGAGTTCCGCGTCATCGGCCCGCTGCGCAATGTGGACGCCTGGTACGAGGCCTTCGAGGTCCAGCCGGGCACGCACTATTACCTGGCGCCGGAAGAGCGGGTTCGCATCTGGTAGGCGGGCGCCAAACCGACCAAGGGCGACGATCAAGGTCGCCAGGATGACCAAGAGGCCGGAGCTCACCGCTCCGGCCTTTTTCATGCGCCCCCTCGCCCCCACCTCCGTCATCCTTGGACGAAGCGAAGCGGAGATCCGAGGACCCAGCATTCCGGGCGGGAGGCGCGCCCGTCGCTATCACGTAGCTGGGTCCTCGGGTTCGCTGCGCGCCCCGAGGATGACGGAGAGACTGGAAGGCGTCGCGCCAACCTCCAGACGTGAAAAAGCCCGCTGCGGGGGATACATCGCAGCGGGCTTTCACGCTCTCTAAGGAGCGGACGTTTCCTCCCCGAAACGCCTTCGATCAGCGGCTGCGCCTTGTCAGCGCCGCGCCGTTCGAGTGGGTGGAGATGACGCCACGGGGCTGTTCAAGTCAATCAAACCACAGGCGAAAACGGGTGGTTTCATGACTGAACATCGATAAGTCATCCGATGGGCGGCGTCATTCTCGAAGAAGCTTCGATAATCGTGCGAATGGTTCGCACGAGGTCTCCGCGAGCGACGGTCTGCTGGCCCGGACGCTCGGCCTTCCAGGCCTCGTTGTCCGCCAGACCGGCCGCCGCCGCGCGCCCGGCGTCGAGATCCTTGATGGTGACCTGGCCGCCGGCGATCTCGTCGCCGCCCAGGAGGACGACGGCCGGAGCGTTGCGCCGGTCGGCGTATTTCATCTGGGCCTTCATGCCCGCGCGACCGAGATAGAGTTCGGCGGCGATGCCGGCGCGGCGCAGTTCGGACACGGCGTCGAGGTAGGCCTGCATGTCGTCCTGAGAGAAGACGATCACGACCACCGGGCCGCGCGCCGTCTCCGGAGTCCGGCCCGCCGCGCGCAAGGCGGAGGCCAGGCGCGAGACGCCGAACGAGAAGCCGGTCGCCGGGGTCGACTGGCTGGTGAAGCGAGCCACCAGATCGTCATAGCGACCGCCGCCGCCGATCGAACCGAAGCGGACCGGCCGACCCTTGTCGTCGGTGGTGTCCAGCAGAAGCTCCGCCTCGAACACCGCGCCGGTGTAGTATTCCAGACCGCGCACGATGGTCGGGTCGAACCGGACCGTCGCCTGGTCGACGCGCATGGCGGTCAGGGCGCGGTCGATCCCGGCCAGCTCCTCCAGAGCCGCTTCGCCGGCGGCCCCGAGGCCGCCCGAGCGGGCGATGGCGTCGAGTGTCTCGGCGCGCGTGCCTTCGGACGCCGATCCGAGGAAGGCCTCGATGGTCGCGGCCACGCCGAGCGGCAGGTTGGCGCCCTTCGTATAGTCGCCGCTGTCGTCCAGACGGCCCTCGCCCAGCAGGGCGGCGACGCCCTCCCAACCGAGGCGGTCGAACTTGTCGATGGCGCGAAGGGCGGTCAGCCGCTGGATCGGATCGGTGATCCCGCCGGCCTCGAACAGGCCGTCGAACAATTTGCGGTTGGAGACGCGGACCACGGCCTGACCCTCGGCGAGGCCCGCGGCCTGAAGGCCCTCGCAGGCCATGGCGATGATCTCGGCGTCAGCCTCGGGGCGGTCGGAGCCGACGGTGTCGGCGTCGCACTGGACGAACTCGCGGAAGCGACCGGGTCCGGGCTTCTCGTTGCGCCACACAGGTCCGAAGGCGTAGCGGCGATAGGGTTTGGGCAGGGTCTCCCAGGTCTGGGCCGCGAACCGGGCCAGGGGTGCGGTCAGGTCGTAGCGCAGGGCCATCCACTGATCGTCGTCGTCCTGAAGGGCGAAGACGCCCTCGTTCGGACGGTCGGCGTCGGGCAGGAATTTTCCCAGCGCATCGGCGTATTCGAAGGCGCCGGTCTCCAGCGGCTCGAAGCCCCAGCGCTCATAGACCTCCGACACCTGGCGCACGATCCGGCGTTCGGCCGCGACCTCGGGCCCGCGCCGGTCGGCGAAGCCTCGCGGGCCTCGGGCTTCGGGGCGGATGGGGTCAGGCGTTTCGGCAGCGGAGGAGGCGTCGGTCATGGGCGGCGTTCTAGAGTGACGAGTGGCGAGTGGCGAGTGGCGAGTTCAAGGCGCTCTTCCACCGCTCGGCGTGACCGGGGACGCGCGATGGTCCAGAGCGGACCTCGCCACTCGTCACTCCTCACTCGCCACTGCCCTACTTCCGGATCGGCACCATCCGTCCGTAGGTCAGGCAGCGCCAGATCCACTCCAGCGGTCCCATGGTGAAGACCGACAACCAGAGCGGCGACCAGATGATCTGGGCGGCCCAGATCGCGCCGACCACCATCCATATTTCGGCCGGACCCTGCTGGCCGAACCACATCGGGCCCCACGGCGCGTAGTAGAGGGTGACCATGATCAGGGTCTGGGTCAGGTAGTTGGTGAAGGCCATGCGACCGACCGGCGCCAGCCAGGCGACCAGAGGCCTGAGGCCGAAGCGGACCAGCAGGATCAGGATGCTGGCGTAGAAGAGGGTGATCAGGAAGGCCGCGCCGCCGGCGGCCGCCGCCAGGCCCCTGGTCGGATCGGCCTCGCCGGCCATCGTGTCCTGCCAGCCCCAGACGGCGAAGGCCGCCAGATTGGCGCCGCCGACCAGGATGATCAGAAGATAGGTCCACAGCGGCGCGCGGCCGTGCAGATAGCCGGACTTGAACAGGCCCAGACCCAGCATCATCAACGGCACAGTCACCGGGATCAGGAACGGGCTGGCCATCAGCTGGAAGGTCGCCCAGACCTCGATGTTCTCCATGAGGCCGGCCGGCCAGCCGGAGCGGTAGAGGGCCAGGGCCTCGGCGATGGCTTCGGGGGTCGCCACCGGGCGGGCGGCCTCCATCTGGGCGGCGACCTCGGCCGGCAGATTGGCCATGCCCCAGGAGGCGACCGCAGCGACAACGGCCCACAGCAGGGTCAGGCCGCCGCCGATCCAGAGCAGCCGGCGAGCGCTCCACGAGCGCATCATCATCATCAGCAGGCCGCAGTAGGCATAGTGCAACAGGATGTCGCCGTACCAGAGCACCACGCCGTGGAGGAGGCCGAACAGGCCCAGCCACAACAGACGTCGCCAGAGCAGCGCGCCCCGCGCCTCGTCGGACTTCTCGCCGCCGACGAGGAAGATCGAGACGCCGAACAGCATGGTGAAGAGGGTGCGGAACTTGTCGTGGAAGAAGACGTCTGTGACCCACACCCCGATCAGATCGGCCTGGCTGGTCGCGCCCGGAGGCGGCGCCTCGGACATCATGACCTGGAAAGGCCAGGCGAAGGCGATGGCGTTGACGGCGAGGATCCCGAGGATCGCCCAGCCGCGCAGCACGTCGAGCTGGAAAATGCGGTCCCTGGTCTCGGTCGGCGCGAGACCTCGGGCGGCGGTCCGAGGCTGAACCTCGAGTGCGGGCATGGCCATTATGCTTCCCCCAAAGCAATCATCCGACGGTTCTAACGCAATGCTGTCAGGCGTAAACCGCTCGATGGCCGCAGGGTCAGTGGCCGAGAACGCCCAGACGGCCCTTCACCTGCTCCGGCGCGGGGATGAAGGCGATGAAGGCGGCGCAGAGGCCGGCCCACAGGGCGTAGCTGACGCCGACCAGGATCGCGACCGGCAGGCCGGCGACGCCATAGATCAGCAGGGTGGTTTCGGTGGCGCCGACCCCCTGGCCGAGGTCGCCCGACTGGACCCAGCCATAGACCATCATGCCCAGGGCGAGCACCGTCTGGGCCGCAGCGGCCAGCAAGCCCCCATACAGCATGAAGCGCCACACGACGCCGAGGCGCGAGGCTGGGCGACCGCGACGGTCCCGCTCGCGCCGGATCGACCACAGGCCGGTCGGCACGGCGACCATGCCGATCAGCAGAACCGTCAGCCGCCAGTCGATGTCCCGACCCGGAATCCAGTTCTGCGGCGGCCAGACCAGCAGCGTCAGGATCAGCGGCGGCCACATGACGCCCGCCAGCGCGGCCAGGGGAATTGCCGCGCGGGTCCGGCGCCAGATGACCGGAGCCTGACCGGGAAGATCGGCGGGGGTGTCGAACCGGGCCATCAGCGGGTCGGGACCGGAACGTCGCCGGAATAGTCGTAGAAGCCGCGTCCAGACTTGCATCCCAGCCAGCCGGCCTCGACATATTTCACCAGCAGCGGGCAGGGTCGGTATTTGCTGTCGGCCAGCCCGTCATAGAGCACGTTCATGATGGCCAGGACGACGTCCAGACCCATGAAGTCGGCCAACTCCAGCGGCCCCATCGGATGGTTGGCGCCCAGCTTCAGCGCCTTGTCGATCGAGGCGACGTTGCCGACGCCCTCGTACAGGACGTAAATCGCCTCGTTGATCATCGGCACCAGGATGCGGTTGACGATGAAGGCGGGGAAGTCCTCGGCGTTGGTGGTGGTCTTGCCCAGGCTCTCGGCGAAGGCGACGGCGGCGTCGTAGGTCGCGGCCGAGGTGGCGATGCCGCGGATGATCTCCACCAGTTTCATCACCGGGGCCGGCTTCATGAAATGCAGGCCGATGAACCGGTCCGGCCG
This sequence comes from Brevundimonas sp. TWP3-1-2b1, assembly GCF_049896165.1. NCBI lineage: Bacteria > Pseudomonadati > Pseudomonadota > Alphaproteobacteria > Caulobacterales > Caulobacteraceae > Brevundimonas > Brevundimonas sp. TWP3-1-2b1. The sequence goes on from NZ_JAFCTT010000003.1 coordinate 265,068, forward strand.
GTCCGTCGCGGAGGCCAGCCGGGTGATCGAGATCGAGGAGGTGTTGGAGGCCAGCAGGGTGTCGGCGCCCAGATGGGGGACCAGTTCGGCGAACACCGCCTTCTTGGTCGCCTCGTCCTCGACGGCGGCTTCGATGACAAGGTCGGACTTGCCGGCCTCGGCCAGGGTCTTGACGCCGGAGATGTTGGCGAGGGCCGTATCGGCCTGGGCCTGGGTCACGCCGCCGCGCTCGACCTGGCGGGCCAGGGAGGCGGCGATGACGCCCAGCGCCATGGGCAGCCGCTCGGCGGCCACATCGTACAGCCGCACCTGATATCCGCCCAGGGCCACGGCATGGGCGATGCCGACACCCATCTGGCCGGCGCCGATCACGGCGACTGTCTTGATCGTGGAGGTCATCTAGTCGTGGTCATAAGCGGCGTCTCGCCCGGGCGGAGGCACCTTAAGAGCGTCCGGGCGCGGCGCAAGGCTGGAATGTCGCACTGCGGCGCCTGCGCCACGCCCCGGGGCGCGCCGACATCACCCCAGCAGGGCGATGATCGGGCCGGCGGCCATGTTGTTGAAGGCGATCCGCGCGAAATTGAGCAGCAGCAGCACGACGATCGGCGAGATGTCGATGCCGCCCAGCGTCGGTATGATCCGCCGGAACGGCTCCATCAGGGGCCGCGTCACCGCGTCGAGGAATCCGGCCAGCTGGTTCACGAAGCGGTTGCGGTGGTTGATCACATCGAAGGCGAACAGCCAGCTGAGGATCGCCGAGCCGATGATGAACCAGGTCATCAGGCTGATGATGGCGTTGATGAGCCAGACGATCGCCATTCCCATGCGGGGAACTCCTTCAAGAAATGAACGTCGCTTCTAGCGGGCCAATCGCCCGAGGCCAAGGATTCCCCGGAGGGGCGGCGTGCGGCCCGTTGACACCGCGCCTTGCGCCCGCCTATGTCCCGCGCTCGCCTGTCACCCGGAAAACGGGGCCGTAGCTCAGTTGGTAGAGCGCGTCGTTCGCAATGACGAGGTCAGGGGTTCGACTCCCCTCGGCTCCACCATCCTACTTCGCCCTTCGCGCTTCGTAGGACAGGTCCCCTTCTTTCCGTGCGCGAAGTAGGATGCCCTCCGAAGCCTTGGCGAAGGAGGGCTGCTCCCAATGCGATATGTTTATCTGCTTCAGAGCATTGATCATGACGACGAGCGCTATGTCGGAATGACCGACGACCTGAAGTCTCGCCTGGCCGCCCACAATGCGGGGCAATCGCCGCATACGTCCAAATTCAAGCCGTGGCGGCTGGTGACCTACCTGGCATTTACCGACCCCGCCAAAGCCCAGGCGTTTGAACGCTATCTCAAAGTTGGCTCTGGCCACGCCTTTGCTCGAAAGCGTCTCTGGTGACCGACCCCGATATCCGCGTCGCGGCCCTGTACCGGTTCGCCGCCGTCGCCGAGCCAGCCCGCCTGCGCGACGATCTTGAGCAGCTGTGCAGCGAGGCCGTGCGGGGCACTCTTCTCGTGGCGCATGAGGGGGTGAACGGGACGATCGCCGGACCGTCCGCGGCCGTGGATCGAGTCATCTCAGGCCTGACCGCCCTGCCCGGCTTCGCCGAGACGGACGTCAAATATTCTTCCGCCGAACGAATGCCGTTCCATCGGCTGAAGGTGCGGGTGAAGCCGGAGATCGTCACCCTGGGTCTGCCCGACCTCGAGCCGGCCGTGAACGCCGGGACCTATGTGGCGCCCGAGGACTGGAACGCCCTGATCGCCGATCCGGACACGATCGTGATCGACACCCGTAATGACTACGAGGGCGAGGTCGGGGCGTTTGTCGGGGCGGTGCAGCCGAACACGCGGTCGTTCCGGGACTTTCCGGGGTGGTTCCGGACCGAGGGGCGCGCCCTGCTGGCCAGGAAACGGGAGATGGGGCCGAACCCGCCGAAGGTGGCCATGTACTGCACCGGCGGCATCCGCTGTGAGAAGTCGACGGCCTTTCTGAAGTCAGAGGGGGTGACCGACGTCTTCCATCTGCAGGGCGGGATCCTGCGCTATCTGGAGACGGTGCCGGAAGCCGGGAGCCTGTGGAAGGGCGAATGCTTCGTCTTCGACGAACGGGTCGCGGTGGGGCATGGGCTGGCGGAGGGGACGCACACCCTCTGCCGGGGCTGCAGGATGCCGGTCAGTCCGGAGGGGCGGACGTCGCCGCTCTATGTCGAGGGCGTCTGCTGCGAGCGGTGCCACGGTGCGCGGACCGAAGAACAGCGCGAGGCGGCGCTGGAGCGGGATCGTCAGGTCAGGATCGCGAAGCGGCTGGGCATCGCCCACATCGGGGTGTCCCCGCCTTCGCGGGGATGACCGGGCGCCAGAGGGGCTCAAGCAGCGAGCGACCGCGTCGCGAGCGGTAGCCCCAAACAGTTATGAGTCTTCGTCGAACTTGCGGGAGACTAGGTCGTTGAGGGCGTCGATGGCGTCCCGGGCGTCTGAACCCTCGGCCGTGATCTCGATCGAACAACCGTTTCCGGCGCCGAGCATCAGCAGGCCCATGATCGAGCGTGCGTCCACCGTGACGCCGTCGCGGGTCACCTGGATCTCGGCCTCGAAGCTGGAGGCCAGTTTCACGAATTTCGCCGAGGCCCGGGCATGCAGGCCGCGCGTGTTGCAGATGTTCGCGGTCGCCTTCGCGGTCGGCATGGTCTCGCCCAAAACTACTTTTCGCCCGCCAGGACCCAGGAGGCCACGGAGATGTATTTGCGACCCGCGTCCTGGGCATGGGCCACGCAGGTCTCCAGGGTCTCGCGGCCGCGTACGCTGGCCAGTTTGATCAGCATGGGCAGGTTGAGCCCGGCGATGACCTCGGCGTGGGTCTGTTCCATCACCGAGATGGCCAGGTTCGAGGGCGTGCCGCCGAACATGTCGGTCAGGAGGATGACGCCCGATCCGTCATCGACGGCGGCGGCGGCGTCGACGATGTCGCGGCGACGCCGTTCCATGTCGTCCTCGGGCCCGATGCAGATGGCCGCGACCCCGCGCTGGGGGCCGACCACATGCTCCATGGCGGACAGGAATTCGGACGCGAGTCCGCCGTGGGTGACGATCACCAGGCCGATCATGCCGAGCCGATCATGAAAGCGACTGCAACGCTGGGTATCCCCTATGCGGTGGATCGGAAGCCCCCGCTCCGACCCAAGCGGGCCTAGATAGGCCAAACCGATCTGCGATTAAAGCCGGTCGATGGCGAGCGCCAGAGTCACGGCCGCCGAGGCCGGGCGGACATCCACGATCAGGCGCGGCAGGCGGACGCCGGCGAGGGTCTCCCATTGCGGTTCGGGCAGTCGTTCCGGCGCCGCCTGGACGCAGTCGACCAGCAGGACGATGCGCGCCAGGGGCCGGAAAACGGCGTCCAGAACGTCCAGGCCTCGTGCCTCGATCCGTCCGGCGATGCGTTCGGGGGCGGAGGCGAACAGACGGCCGTCGGAGGCCCAGATCCAGGCATAGTCGTCGGCGACCAGCCGCCAGCCCGCGTCGATCAGGCGCAGCGCCAGATCGCTCTTTCCGGCCCCCGACGGGCCGCGCAGCAGGACGCCCTGCCAGCCGCCCGAGGCGTACCGGGCGACTGCGGTGGCATGGACAGGCTGGCTCACGGTCTACGCCCGACGGCGGGCAGGGCGACGTCAAACCGCGCGCCTTTGACAGAGCCCGAGGCGTCCAGCCGGTTCGTGGCCGTGACCCGGCCGCCATGCGCCTCGACGATCTGGCGCACGATCGACAGACCGAGGCCCGAGTTGGAGCCGAAGGCCGTGCCCCGGGGCCGGGAGGTGTAGAAGCGCTCGAACACCGTTTCCAGGTTCTCGGCCGGGATACCGGGGCCGTCGTCCTCGACGGCTATCCGCAGGGGCAGGAGGGTGTCGGTCTCGTCCCGACGCACCGCGATCCGCACGGTCGCGCCCGTCGGGCTGAAGGAGCGGGCATTGTCGATCAGGTTGCGGAACACCTGGCCCAGCGGCCCGTCGCGCCCCATGACCCGCGCTGGCGCATCGACGGCGAGGTCCAGCGTCACCGGCGCCTCCCCGGGCTTTCCGGTGGTTTCGTAGACGCTGACGATCTCGGTCAGCAGGGCCGCCAGATCGACGGGGCGCGGCCGGTCGCGCGACAACTCCGCATCCAGGCGCGAGGCATTGGAGATGTCGGTGATCAACCGGTCCAGCCGCCGTACATCCTGTTGCAGGACGGCGGTCAGCCGATCGCGCTTGTCCTTGTCCTGAACCAGATCGAGGGTTTCCAGCGCCGAGCGGATCGAGGTCAGGGGGTTCTTGATCTCGTGCGCCACATCGGCCGCGAACCGTTCGATGGCGTCCATCCGCGTCGACAGGGTGTCGGTCATGGATTCCAGCGACCGGGCCAGGTCGCCGATCTCGTCGCGGCGATCCTCCAGGTCCGGCAGGGAGATGGCGCGCGCGCGCTGCAGCCGGACCTGGTCCGCCGCCGCCGACAGCCGCATGACAGGGCGGGCCACGAACAGATGCAGCAGCAGGGAGGCCAGCAGGTTCACCCCCAGGGCCACCAAGGCGAACGGCACCAGCGCGCGCCGCTGGGCGTCCAGGATCTGGTCGACGTCTCCGGCCTCCAGCGTCAGGACGCCCAGCACCTGCTGCACATGGCGGATCGGCAGGGAGACGGACACGACCCGGTCACCGTTCTCCGACCGCCGCACCGCGGCCTGGGGATCGCCCGCCAGAGCCGCAAGAATTTCTTCGTCCAGCGCCGCATTGGCCCGTTCGAGGTTTGCGGCCGCCCTGGCGTCGACGGGGTCGGGCGCCGCCGGCGTGCCGGCCGGGCGCGCCGGCGGCAGGGGGTGCCCCTCGATCGTGTCGGACACGTCGAAACTGTCGGCGATCAGGACGCCGTCGCGGTCAAAGATGCGGGCGCGCTGGCCCGCCGGCACGAACCGGTCGATCAGGACCTTGGCCGACTGGGTCGGGTTCAGTTCCGGGATCGGCTCGCCGCGGGTGTAGTCCTCGTCGCTCAGCACCTTGGCCAGCAGTTCAGCCTGGCCCAGCAGGGATTCCTGCCGCGTCTTGATCAGCCCGGTGCTCCATTCGTTCAGCGCCAGGGCCCCGCCGAAAAGGATCAGCAGGCTCAGAAGGTTCAGCGCGAGGATCAGCCCGCCGAGCCGCGACCCGCCGAACCGGACCAGGCGGCGGCGCGGCGGCAGCTCCTCGGACGGCTCCGAAGCGTCAGCTCTCGCGGTATCGATAACCGACGCCATACAGGGTCTCGATCGCGTCGAACTCGGGATCGACGACCCGGAACTTCTTGCGCATCCGCTTGACGTGGCTGTCGATGGTGCGGTCGTCGACATAGACCTGATCGTCGTAGGCGGCGTCCATCAGATTGTCCCGGCTCTTCACGAAACCGGGGCGCTGGGCCAGGGCCTGCAGCAGAAGGAACTCGGTGACGGTCAGCTTGACCGCCCGACCGTCCCAGGTGCTTTCGTGCCGCGCCGGGTCCATGACCAGCTTGCCGCGCCGGATGGCCTTGCCGGAAATCTCGGCCGAGGGTTCCGGCTCGCCGCCGTCGCCGCCCGAGCGGCGCAACAGGGCCTTCACCCGTTCGATCAGAAGGCGTTGGCTGAACGGCTTGTGGATGTAGTCGTCGGCGCCGAGGTTGAAGCCGAGGATCTCGTCGATCTCCTCGTCCTTGGACGTCAGCATGATGACCGGGATCTGGCTGGTCTGGCGCAGGCGACGCAGCACCTCCATGCCGTCCATCCGGGGCATCTTGACGTCCAGGATGGCCAGGTCCGGCGGCGAGGCCTCCAGCGCCTCAAGGCCCGTGGCGCCATCGTGGTAGGCGACCACCTTGTGACCGTGGCTCTCCAGAGCCAGCGACACGGAGGCGACGATGTTCTCGTCGTCGTCCACCAGGGTGATGTTGGCCAATATGAAGGTCTCCTCGTCTGATCCTGACCGAAGTCGGGAGCGTTTGAACGCACGACAAGCGTAACCGTTCGCCCGCGATCACGGTGACTTTACGGCCACAGTCGCCCCAGCGCCAGATTTCGTTCGCGAAACGGGAGCTTAAAGCCTTGGGGCCTAACCTGAGGCCAAGACCGCAGAAAGCGACCCGATGGCCGGACCTGTCCACTACGAGCTCTATATCCGCAAGACGGCGCCCGCGCCGTGGTCGCTGATGCTGGCGACCGAAGAGCGCAAGCACGCCGTCGATACCGCCGAGGAAATCCTGAAAGACAAGCACGCCGTGGCGGTGCGGGTCACCAGGGAGACGCTGGATCCGGACACGATGGAGTTCAGCAGCCACACCGTCCTGACCAAGGGCGTGCCGGAAGCGCCGAAGAAGCGCCTCGTCAACGCCGATGAAGAGCGCTCGAACTGCCTGGGCCCGCAGGACCTCTACGCACCGCACGCCCGCGAGCTGATCGGACGGGTGCTGGAGGACTGGCTGGGGCGCAACGGCATCACCGTCTTCGAGCTTCTGCACCGGCCGGATCTGGTCGAAAAGCTCGAGGCGTCCGGCGTCGAACTGCAGCACGCGATCCAGAAGGTCGTCATTCCCGAGAGCCAGGCCACGGGTCAGGCCTCGCATGAGCTGATCCGTCACTATCAGAAGCTCGTCGGGCAGGCGATGGAACGGGTGATGTCCGCCGGGCGCAAGGGAACCTTCCCCGACCTGGCCAACCGGTCGCTGGCCGATGTGGCCGAGAAGCTGGCGGGCGCCTCGGATCGCGCCTTCATCATGGGCGGGGTCATCGCCGGCGCGCTGGCCGGCGCCCGCGGGGCGCGGCCGCGTCTCGACCGGCTGATGGACCTGGCCGATCGGGCGCCGGGCGAGGGCGCGCCGCGCGCCATGGTGATGGTCGCGATCGAACAGATCCTGTGCGAGCAACTGGGCGCGCGGACCAACCTGTCGGAAATCCTGGGGCCCGCGCTGGACCAGGGCGGCAGCCTGGCCGCCGTGGTGCGGATGGTCGCGCCGCGCGAGATCGAGATGCTGATCCGTCACGATCCGCGTATGGCCCTGCTGATGCCGTCGGTCGACGGTCCGGCGGCCCGGCTGGGGGCCCGGATCGAGGCCGGGGAGTACCCGATCCTCGCCGCGTCCCTGGCTCGTATGGTGTTGCGCGAACTGGTGGGACAGCGCCGCCTGCGTCCCGCCGATGCGCCCGGCGAGATCGACATCCTGCGCGCGCTCGCCATGTCGCTGACCGCCACGGCCGGCCGGCTGCTGACGCTGGACGAGGTCCAGACCGCCTTCACCGAACGGTCCAAGAGCCTGGTCACCGCCGACTTCGTCCAGGCCTATGTCGTGCCCTGCGAGACCGTCCTGTGCGAGGCCGAACAGCTGACGCGCCTGTGCGAGAACGTCACCGGCACTGCGAACAAGCGTTCGGCGGCGCGCTGGCTGTCCGCCTGCGTCACCTCGCTGCGCTTCGAGAGCGAGATGCGCCTCAACGGGCCGACCGCCTCCAGGAAGCTTCAGATCCTGGCCCAGCTGAATCGATCGGTGAAGGCGGCCGCGCTTTCTGAGCACGACACCGAACAGATCATGACCTCGATCGGCCATGTCGGCGGCGTGGTCGAGGCCGAAGCCAGGCTGACCGTCCAGCTCGCCCGGGCGGCCGCGCCGGTGCAGCAAAAGCTGTCGGCCCTGCTGCGCCTCGCCGCCGGCGAGACCGCGCCGCTGGGTCCGGCCGCAGACCGGGCCAAGGCCGAGGCGATCAAGCTGTTTCGCGCACCCGACTCCCGGGCCGCCCTGACCGCCGCGCCGGAAAGCCTTGCGCCGCTGAAGGGCCTGATGAAGGCGGCGGGGTTGGCGGCCTGAATCGATCTGGCTCCTCCCGGCGCCGCAGGCGTGGGGAGGAGACAGCGAGCCTCTTCGCGAGCTGACGGAGGGGTTCTGAGTGGCGGCAAGACCCCGTCCGTCTCCTCCGCTTCGCTACGGATCCCCCTCCCCATCGCGTCGCGACGGGGAGGCGACGCTCGACCTCAGTCGAAGATGTCGAAGATGCTGTCGCGCTTCTTCTTTTTGTAGCGATTGTCGTCGTCGTCGCGATAGCGCGGCTGTTCGCGATACTGCGGCTGCTGCGGGGCCTGGCCCCAGGGCTGGCTCTGCTGGGGCGGCGGCGCATAGGCCTGGGCCTGGGCCTGGGGCGGGGGCGCGGCGGCCACGGCATTGGCGGCGGCGCTCTCCATCAGCTTCTCGAGCTCGCCGCGGTCGAGCCAGACGCCGCGACAGCTGGGACACATGTCGAACTGGACGCCGTTGCGATCCAGTGTCTGCATCTGGGTATTGTCGTTGGGGCACATCAGAAGGGGCATCGACGATCTCCTAGGCCACAGACCTGACCCGCAAATGGAACCTCTGTCCAGACGCGCCAAGCGGGGCGGGGTGTCGCAGCCCCGCCCCGATCGATGCGATCAGTCTTCCGACAGCACGATGATGCGGTCTTCGGGCAGGTAGTCGAGCGCCTCGGACTTGGGCGGATTGACCACCACCCCGCCCATGTTGCGGTCGTCGCCGGCCTCGCTCTCGCGCTTGCGGCGATAGCCGATGGCGGTCTCGCCGCGCTGACGGGCGGCCTCGGCGATCGTGTAGAAGGTCACCGGCCCGGACAGGTCCACATAGTCGCCGACCGGGCGCATGTAGATTTCCGAGCCGTCCTCATCCAGCAGGTCGTCGAAGATCGAGCTGAGGTATTCGTTCTCGGACGCCTGGGCCAGCATCAGGCTGACCAGTTTGTTGGACACGACGAAATCGTCGGCGCGGGTGACCTCGGCCAGTTCGCGGTTGCGGATGTCGATCATCTCCGAGACCACGCTGATGTGGGTGCCCAGCCGCTCGGAAAGTTTCCGCAGATGCAACAGGGTGATCAGCGTCCGGGTGTCGGCCGACTGGGCCTCCATGGTGTCGGAATAGCCCAGCACCATGATGGAGTCGTAGCTGACCGGGTCCAGCGCCTCGATCGAGGCCGAGTGGCTGGTGTCGATGGTCTTCGAGGTGACCTTCATATGGGTCGACCCGAGCGGCATGGAGGCGATCTCCTCGGCGAAGCCGGGGGTGTCGCCGGCCACCACGAGGGTCGAACCGGGGCGCACGTATTTCGACAGCTCATAGGCGATCATCGGACCGCGACGGTTCCAGCCGATGATCAGGGTGCGTTCAGCCTTGCGACGCACCACCTTGGGCTTGCGGATCGCCGAGGCGTCGATGGCGTCCTCGGGCAGCGGGGTCAGTTTGATGGCCGCGTCGTCCTCGGCGATGATGATCGCGCGCGAGCCGGCGACGATGATCTCGTCCATCGGCGGGTTCATCCGCACCCGGCCGTCGGGATAGCGGATGCCGATCAGGGCGGAGTCCTCATAACCCATGACGGCGTCGCCATAGGTCACGCCGGTCAGCTCCTCGAGCTCGGTCGTGTAGATTTCGCAGCCGTCGAAATCGAGCAGCTCGGAATAGACGGCCGAGAGTCCGGCCTGGCGGCTGGACTGGACCACGATGCGCGAGATCAGGTCGTCGGCGAGCACCAGCTGGACCTCGTCGCCGCCGACGATGCGGGCGACCTCGGCGTTCTTGGCGTCACGCAGCTCGGCGGCGATCTGATAGCGGGCCTCGCGGCGCTTGGGATCGTTGGTCAGGGCCAGGACCGTCTTGATCACCTGGCTGTCTGGATCCTCGGCGCCCTCCGGCGACACCACGATGATCGAACGGCAGGCCTGGGGATTGACGATCGAGAGGTCGAACAGGTCGGTCGGATCGCCCGAGCGGCAGATGATCTGGGTGTTCTTGAGATCGGACACCTTGTCCGTGATCTCGTCCTCCATCTCGACCTTGTCCTTGTTGGCCATGATGACGATGCGCGGGTTCTTCCGGCTCTCGTTGGCGATGACCAGTTCGGAGATGATGTCGAAGATCGACGCCGACCAGTTCAGGATGATGGTGTGATCGGTTTCGAGGACGCGCGAGCGGCCCTTGCGGGCCTCGTCGATCTTGGCGTCCAGGCCCGCCGAGATGATCGAGATCAGGGCCGAGAAGACCAGGATGCCCATCAGGGTCACGAACAGGGTCAGGAAGCGGAACGGCCAGCCGGAGTCGCCGCCCATCGTGCCGGCGTCCATCGTCCGCATCAGCGACTGCCATGCGGCTTCGAAGAAGTTGAAGCCGCCGTCCGGGCCCATCCGGCTGATCGCCAGGATGGTCGCGGCGATCACGATCACCACCAGGGTCACCAGGCTGAGCCAGCCGACCAGGGCGACCGGTCCGCCGGCCATGGATTTGTCGAAGCCGTACTTCAGCCGTTCACCGAGACTGACGTCGCCGACCTGCTGTCCCTTGGTGGTGTTCGGTTTGGCGGCGGCGCCCTTGCCGGCGCTGCGCGCCGCGTTGGCGCGAGTGAGCGATCCCATGTAGCGGCTGAATATCCCTGGTTGTCCGCCCGCCCCCTGGCCGACGGCTGCGTCCTGCGACAATTCGCGCACGGACGTTGAGCTGCCACGCTTAGAGCGCTTTTCCGGCCTTTGGAAGCTGACGATTCCCGACTAGAAGGCGGGCCTCTCCCCCTCTCAGCCTGAGGCGATCTCATGCGCTATCTGCACACCATGGTTCGGGTCGCCGACCTGGACGCCTCCCTGCATTTCTGGACCACCCAGCTGGGTCTGGAGGAGGTCCGCCGGATCGAGAACGAGCAGGGGCGTTTCACCCTCGTCTTCCTGGCCGCGCCGAAGGACAAGGACCGCTCGGCCGCCGAGCGGGCGCCCGAGGTCGAGCTGACGTATAATTGGGACCCGGAAACCTATACCGGCGGCCGGAATTTCGGCCACCTCGCCTACAAGGTCGATGACATCCATGCGACCTGCCGGCGGCTGATGGACTCGGGCGTGGTCATCAACCGCCCGCCCCGCGACGGCCGGATGGCGTTTGTCCGATCGCCCGACGGCATCTCGATCGAACTGCTGCAGGAGGGCGAAGCCCTGGCCCCCGCCGAACCGTGGACGTCGATGCCGAACGTGGGAACCTGGTAGGGGCCTCAGCGCCCGTAGGCGACCCGGTGCAGGGTCCAGCCCGCCGCCGCCCCGGGGATGGCGAGAGACGCCGAAAAAGCCCATGGCTCCCAGGCCATTCCAGGCTCGCCGGCCGCCAGCAACAGGGCGACCGCAGCGAGAAAACACAGGGCGGCCCCGCCCAGAACGGCGTCTGTTCGGGTTGTGCGGCCCAGTTTCGCCAGAACCAGCCAGACGGGCGTGCCGATCACGACAAGGCCGGCGATGAAGACGACGAAGGCATAGAGGAAGGCGACCGGAGTGATCCACAGCCCTCCGAGGATCTCGTCATACATGCCGTTCAGCCGCTGAACGACGACCCCTGTGGCGGCGAAGCCTGCCGCCACAATGGCCGCGCCCACAGCGGCTGCAGCAGGATAGGCGAGACCCACCGAGATCCAGCTTCGTGTCTTCATGCGCCATGCTCCCGACGGACGTCCTGCCCTGCGCAGACGACGCCCTTCTCCGCGGCCGGTCAAGCTTTCCGCTTCTGACGGCGCGGCCCGTGACGCGGGCGACCCTGCCCCCTATGTTCGCGCCATGTCCGACGCCCTGGCTGACGCCCCCGACACCGACCGCCCCCTGACCCAGGACGGGCCCGCCGTCCGGCTGTGGCTGATCGACGCCTCGGCCTACATCTTCCGCGCCTACCACGCCCTGCCGCCCCTGACGCGCAAGTCCGACGGCCTGCCGGTGGGCGCGGTCCAGGGCTACTGCAACATGCTGTGGAAGCTGCTCAAGGACATGAAGGGCGCCGATGGGCCGACCCACCTCGCCGCCATCTTCGATCACTCCGACAAGACCTTCCGCAACACCCTCTACGACCAGTACAAGGCCAACCGTTCGGCCCCGCCGGAGGACCTGATTCCCCAGTTCCCGCTGGTGCGCGAGGCGACGGCGGCGTTCGGGGTCCACTGCGTCGAACTGCCGGGCTACGAGGCTGACGACCTGATCGCCACCTATGCCTGCAAGGTGCGCGACGCCGGCGGCGAGTGCGTCATCGTCTCGTCCGACAAGGACCTGATGCAGCTGATCGGGCCCTCGGTCGTCATGTGGGACCCGATGAAGGATCGCCGCCTGGCCGAGGAGGCGGTGATGGAGAAGTTCGGCGTCACGCCGGACAAGATGATCGACCTGCAGGCCCTGATCGGCGACAGCGTCGACAACGTCCCGGGCGCCCCGGGCATCGGCCCCAAGACCGCCGCCCAGCTGCTGGACGAATACGGCGATCTCGACACCCTGCTGGAGCGGGCCGGGGAGATCAAACAGCCCAAGCGGCGCGAGACCCTGATCAACTTCAGGGACCAGATCCTGCTCAGCCGCCAGCTGGTCACCCTGGCCTGCGACGCCCCTGCGCCCGAGCCGATCGAGGACTTCAAGGTGCGCGATCCCGATCCCGCGACCCTGGCCGCCTTCCTGGAGACGATGGAGTTCCGGGGGCTGCTGCGCCGGGTCGGCGACGGCAGGCTTGAGGGACACGACGGGTCGGCCTTCGCGCCCGCCCGGCCCGCGCCCCTGACCGCCCCGGTCATCTCGCCCCGCTATGCGCCCCAGGCCATTCCGGAGGGGGTCGAGAAACAGGCGGTGGACCATGAGGCCTACCGTTGCATCCAGACACTGGAGGAACTGGACGCCTTCATCGCGCGGGCGACGGAGGCGGGGGTCGTGGGCTTCGACACCGAGACCGACGCCCTGTCGGCGACCCACGCGGGGCTGTGCGGGATCAGCCTGGCGATCGGGCCGAACGACGCCTGCTATGTGCCCCTGACCCATGAGCACGAGCCGGTCGCGGACGGGGGCGGACTGGACTTCGGCGACGCCGCCGAGACGAGGCCGCCGCTGGATCAGCTGGACAAGGCCACCGTTTTAGACCGGATGAAGATCATTCTTGAGGACCGCTCCGTCCTCAAGGTCGTGCAGAACGGGAAATACGATCTGGCGGTCATGGCCCGGCAGGGGATCCGGGTCGCGCCGATCGATGACACCATGCTGATCAGCTACGTCCTCGAGGGCGGGCTGCACGGGCACGGGATGGATGAGCTCTCAAGGCTGCATCTGGGCCATGACCCGATCCCGTTCAAATCGGTGGCGGGCACCGGCAAGGCGCAGAAGTCGTTCAAACACGTCGAGCTCAAGCCGGCGACCTGCTACGCCGCCGAGGACGCCGATGTGACCCTGCGGCTGTGGCGTCTGCTCAAGCCCCGGCTGGCGGCGGAGGGGCTGGCGACCGTCTATGAGACCCTGGAGCGCGGCATGCCGCCGGTGCTGGCCGACATGGAGCTGGAGGGCATCCGCGTCGATCCCGCCCGCCTGCGCCGTCTGTCGTCCGAGTTCGGCCTGCGCATGGCCGAGCTGGAGACCCAGGCCCACGAGATCGCCGGCCGCCCCTTCGCGATCGGCAGCCCCAAACAGATCGGCGAGCTTCTGTTCGGCGAGCTCAACCTGACCGGCGGCAAGAAGACCGCCTCGGGCCAGTGGGAGACCGGCGCCGCCACCCTCGAAACCCTCGCCGAGACCCACCCCCTGCCGCGCGCCATCCTCGACTGGCGCCAGCTGTCCAAGCTCAAGGGCACCTATACCGACGCCCTGGTCGCGGCCATGGACGAGGCCACCGACCGGGTCCACACCAGTTATCAGCTGGCCGCCGCCACCACCGGCCGCCTCGCCTCCTCCGACCCCAACCTGCAGAACATCCCGATCCGCACCGAGACCGGCCGCCAGATCCGCCAGGCCTTCATCGCCCGCGACGGCCATGTCCTGATCAGCGCCGACTATTCCCAGATCGAGCTGCGGCTCTTGGCCCATATCGGCGACATCCCCGAGCTGAAACGCGCCTTCAAGGCCGGGATCGACATCCACACGGCCACGGCGTCCGAGATGTTCGGCGTCCCGGTCGACCAGATGGACCCCGAGACCCGCCGCCGCGCCAAGGCCATCAATTTCGGCATCGTCTACGGCATCTCGGCCTTCGGCCTGGCCGCCCAGCTGAACATCGACCAGGGCGAGGCCGGCGCCTATATCAAGACCTATTTCGAGCGCTTCCCCGGCATCCGCACCTATATGGACGCGACCAAGGCTGAGGTCCGCCAGGCGGGCTTCGTCTCCACCGTCTTCGGCCGCCGCATCCACATCCCGGCCATCCATTCCAAATCGGGCGCCGAACGCCAGTTCGGCGAGCGCGCCGCCATCAACGCCCCGATCCAGGGCGCCGCCGCCGACATAATCCGTAGAGCCATGATCCGCATGCCGGCGGCGCTGGAAGCGGCCGGCCTCGGGGAGGTGAAGATGCTGCTCCAGGTCCACGACGAACTGGTCTTCGAATGCCCGGACGAACTGGCGGACACGGCCATCCCCGTCATCCGCCGGGTCATGGAAGGAGCGGCGGAACCCGCCGTGGCGCTATCGGTGCCGCTAGTGGTGGAGGCGCGGGCGGCGAAGAACTGGGATGAGGCGCACTAGGCGGCGAGGTGCGCCACCTTAGAACTTGTCCGTTATGGGCTTCGTCCATCCGGTGTTGATCAGGATAACCCGGTCAGGCCGGTCGATGAGTTGGATTTCGCCAGGGTCTCCAGCTTGGAGTTCTACGAATCTATCGCGGATGTCTCGCCAAACTGTTTTGGTTATCCGCTCAAGGCCGTACCAAGCGCTCAATTCCCACCATTCTATCTCTGTGATCCCCCGCCACGACAGGGCGTCGATCCGAGCCATCAGGCTGTCTTCATGTCTTTTGATCATCACGACCTCACTATTAGTTGACGCAATCAAAATAGTGCTCGCTAAATGTGATTGCAATGATAGTTTGCTTTTTTCCGCAATTTCCTTCGGGCGCGCGGCGGAGACAATAGCTATCACTTGACTCGATGTTGCGTTTTTGTTCTCGTCTGACATGGCTAAGCTTCGGACGCATGCGAAGAGCTCAATTCAGTGTGAGAATGGATCGTCGCTACGACCTGTGCTCAAAATTTTGGTGTTGCTGGAGACCCGTTGTGAAGCGCGAGAGCACCTTGGTTGGCTTGCTAGTTTGCGCTGTTATCGCCTAGGCCGCGCGATCGCTCCAAGAGATCGCGAGGCAAGTCAGATTTCTTGTTTTTCCCCAGGCAGTTCGATGGAGACTATCGAACCGTCCTCATACCGAAGCTTGATGCCCGCGCCCTCGAACACAGCTAGAAGCGCACTAATGTTGTTAGGGTGTGGGGTTCGCGCGCCACGCTCGAAGTCCGCGACTGTCTGGCTGGAAAGATGAGCTGCAAGCGCGAGCGATTTCTGACTCATTGCCAGATATGAGCGACAGGCCCTACAAACTTCCGGGGTCATATAAAATATCTAAGATCATTCTTTTATATTGACTTTGAAACCACGAAGATCAATGTGGGAAAGTCGAAGGGATAACAATCATGATTCGCCAAGCGGACGATGTCAGCCTGACGGTTATCGAGGGCTTCTGCGGGGCCGGCGGCATGTCTTTAGGCCTGGCTGAAGCGGGGCTCGATGTGAGGTTGGCGTTCGACATCAACGAGAGCGCCGTTCGGACTTACAATGCCAACATCGGGCCCCACGCAATGGTTCTCGATGCCTCGACCGTCACAGGTGGGGATCTGCTCAACTTAGCCGGACTTCGGCCGGGTGAACTCGACGTTTTCAGCGGCGGTCCACCCTGCCAAGGATTCTCCAAGCAAAGGCGAGGAGCTCACGAGGCGACTGACGATCGGAATGTCTTGGTCCTTCACTTCGCTCGCTTGGTCACTGAGATGTCTCCAAAGATATTTCTGTTCGAGAATGTCGAGGTCTTTGGACAGAAGCGTGGCGAAGAATTGATCTCTCGAATGGCAGACATCTTGGCCGCTTACGAGATGTTCGGCTTCTTCGTCTGCTCATCCGATTTTGGGCTCGCTCGGACTCGATCTCGGTTCCTGATGATCGGACAACGCAGGGATTTGAACCTTCCCGAGCCTATTCTTCCTTTCTCGAACTTTCGACCCACGATTCGAGAAGTGATCGGCCATCTGCCCTCGCCTCCGACCGACTACACCGAACATCCTCGGCACCCCAATCACATCAAATGCAAGATCAGCGCCGCGAACGAAGAGCGCTTTTCCCACGTCCCGCAAGGTGGAGGTTGGCAGAATATTCCCTTCGCGCTGCGCCTGCCGTGTCACCAAGTCGCAGACACCAAAGCTGGCGGCTGGCCGGATGTGTACGGGCGCCTGGAATGGAACTCGCAGTGTCCAACCATCACAGCCGGGTTCGACAGTTTCACCAGAGGTCGATACGGCCACCCGCAGGAAAATCGTTCGCTGACTCTCCATGAAGGGGCACTACTTCAAGGCTTCCCTGAGAGCTTCAGGTTCTTCGGAACGCGAGGGGACATCCG
Source organism: Brevundimonas sp. TWP3-1-2b1 (assembly GCF_049896165.1). Taxonomy (NCBI): domain Bacteria; kingdom Pseudomonadati; phylum Pseudomonadota; class Alphaproteobacteria; order Caulobacterales; family Caulobacteraceae; genus Brevundimonas; species Brevundimonas sp. TWP3-1-2b1. The sequence continues at coordinate 281,478 of NZ_JAFCTT010000003.1, forward strand.
ATTGCAGATCGGAAATGCCGTGCCTCCCCCCCTGGCTAGATCGGCTGGAGAGGCGATCAAAGCGGCCCTCACCTGCCGTACCAGCGTAGGATCGAACGGTCAGCGTTCAGATCGATTGATTTCCAAGCGCCAACCTGAGCTGGCCCTCTAGGAGAAGTTAGAAAGCAGGTCGTGGAAGAAGTCACCCACGGTCCCCACCGTAATGACGCTTGTGACATCCTTATGAAGATATCGAGCGGGCGGGTCGGCGTAATACAGACCCTCAACGGATGCTAGATATCTCTGGAATAGCTTGATTGTGCCAGGAACACAGATTTGTTTCACAGTGCTCGTTTTGGCATCCAACTGAGTTTCGCTAACACACAGGATCATTGACCGATAACGCCCCGCGCCAAACCGCCCGTCCAAGATTCTTTGATGAGCAAATGGCTGAACGATACGCTCCCGAGTGGTAATTTTGAGCGGAACAACGATCGAGTATTGACGTGACCCCCGTTTCTCATCCAGCCATAACGAGAGTCCTTTGGTGATCTGAGAGCCTGAACGAAAAAGAAGTTGGGTGATTTCAGTTCGTTGTGATTCTGTCGGAGTTGCGAAGCTTCGATGGAGACCACGATGGCCTGGACCGAAACCACCCGCCACCAGTATCGGCG